>JAOPZQ010000009.1 GCA_025964075.1 Solirubrobacterales bacterium
GCAGCAACGAGCAACGGCGTGACGCCGCGGCCGCGGCCGCGGCGGCGGCGGCCGAGACCGTCGAGCGACCAGCGCCCACCACCGAGCTCCCGGCGCCGGCGCCCCCGGACTGGGGCTTCGAGGAGCCGGAGACGGAACCGGCCCGGACGCTCGAGATCGCGTTCCTGACGACCGTCCTGCCCGAGGGGCGGACGACCGGCGGCGAGGTGGTCTCGCAGGCGTTCGTCGACGCGCTGCGCGGCGCCGGCCACCGCGTGCGCGTAGTCGGGTACGTGCGGCCGGGTGGCACGGTCGGCGATCCGGACGCGCTCAGCGCGGGCGCCCCGCCGACCGAGGGGTCGCTGCGCGACCGCGGCGCATGGGCGGGCGCGGCGCTGCGCCGACAGCTTCCGTACTCCGTCGCGAAGTACGCCTCGCCCGCCTACGCGGCCCGCGCTCACGCGCTCCTCACCGATCCGAAGGTCGACCTCGTGATCCTGGACGCGGTCCAGACGGGTTGGCTCGAGCCCGAGCTGCGGCGCGCGACGAAGCCGGTCGTCTTCCTCGCCCATGCCGCGACCGAGACGTCGCGCCGCAACGGCGGCGGGTGGAGCGCGCCGCGCCGCGTCCTCGACCGCGAGGCGAGGCTCGTCGCGGAGCTCGAGCGCTCGCTGGCGGCGCTCGCGGTCGACGTGTGGACGATCGAGCCGGACGCTCCCGCCCGCCTCGGGACGCACGCGCGGGTGTTGGCGGTTCCCGGCGGAATCGACGTGTCCACGAACGGATCGAGGCCGGCGGCGGCCTTCGACGTCGGCCTGATCGGGTCCTGGGCGCAGGTGTCCAACGCCGACGGCCTCCGCTGGTTCGTCGACCGCGTCCTGCCGCTCCTCCCGCCGCAGGCGTCGGTGCATCTGGCCGGACGGGGCGCCGACGCCTTCGCCGGCACCCGACCTGGAATCACCGTCCGCGGCTTCGTGCCGGACGCTGCCGCGTTCGACGCCGGCGCCCGGGTCCTCGCCGTCCCCGCCGTGGTCGGCGGCGGCCTGCAGGTCAGGACGCTCGACGCGATCGCGGCCGGCGGCTGGGTGGTCGCCACGCCGCTCGCGCTCCGCGGGATCGAGGCGCCGCCCTCCACCGTCGGCGTCGCCCAGGATCCCGACGGGTTCGCGGCCCAGATCACCGCCGGGCTGATGATCCCTCCCGACCTCGAGACCCGCGCCGGCGCCCTGATGTGGGCTCAGGCCCGGCGGGACGCGTTCCGCGCGGCCGTCGCCGAGGCCGTGCAGCGCGCCGTCCCCCAGCGGCCGACCGACCCCGAGCCCGACGTCGTCATCGCGTAGCGACGACCAGGTACCAGGTCGCGAGGTCGGTGAGCTCGCGACGGTAGGTCCACTCCTCGTAACCGATGTAGGCCGCCGTCGCGAACCGCGACCACAGGAAGTACTGGGCGCCGGTGAACTGCGGGACGATCTCGACCTCGGACCACCCGCCGAGCGTGCGGCGGAGCGCGGACTCGTAGCAGTGGTCGTAGTGGGCGGGAAAGACGCTGTCCGCCTCGCGGTAGCTCGAGCCGCGCATCGCCAGGTGGGCGAGCTTGCGTGCGGCGCGGTGGGGGATGACGCGGTTGGCGACCGCGTGGACCGAGCGCCCGCCGGCGAGCTGGGCGATCATCGTGCCGCCGGGGCGCAGATAGGCGCGGACGTTCTCGATCGCCGCGGCGAGCGGGCGGACGTGCTCGAACACGAACAGGCTGACCGCGAGGTCGAACCGGCCCACGAGCTCGGGCTGCGGCTGCACGACGTCGGCCACCAGCGCCTCGTCGTAGGAGCCCTCGGGCGCGCGCTCGAGCTCGCGCGCGTCGACGTCGAGCCCCACGTAGCGGACCGCCTGCGGACGTGCCCCCGCGGCGATCGACGGATGCCGGCCCGACCCGACGTCGAGGACGGCCATGCCGGGTCCGACCGCGCCCGCGACCCGCGCGTCGAACCAGTGGCGCCAGAGGTGGGTGGGGGGCGCGACGTAGCGCGAGGGCAACGTCCCCCGGAACGCGTCACTCACGGCGTGCCCGATGCTCGAGTTGGTCGTCATGAGGCCGCGCATCCTACGCGGCGCCGTCATCCCGGCCTCAGCCGTGCGGCTGAATCGCCTGGAGCTTGTCCCAGGGGAACGACGCGAGGAGCTGGTCGGGTCTCAGGCCGCCGTACATCGCGGTGTACGGATCCGGCAGCCCGGCCTGGGTGTAGGTGCGCGGGTCCTGGCCGTAGAACGCGAAGGAGCCGCCCTTGTCGCGCAGGATCATGCCGTAGCGCTGGACGGCCTTGGCGATCATCGCCGTCATCGGCGGGAGGTTCAGCGCAGCGATGTCGAGGTTGGCGGGCAGGCGGAAGCGCGTGCCCTCAGGGACGCTGCTCGCGGGCCCGTCGCCGTCCGTCCGCTGCGCCGGCCACACGAACACGCCGGCGCGCGGGTAGGGCATCGCGAACGCGAGCGCGTGGTCGATGCGCCCGGCCTGGAGCTCGTTGATCGTCATCATCCCGCCGAGGAGCGGGAGCGAGGTCACGGTCGCGCCGAAGCCGGTCGGGAAGATCCCCGTGTTGGTCGACACCGGCCGCATCCTGCCGCCGTAGCCGGTGACCCAGCCGGTCGAGGTCCACCTGAGCTGCCAGAACTCCCACATGGTGTCCGTGGAGGGCTGGTAGACGACGAGCTGCTGGTCGGTGCCGTCCGCGGGACGGGTCCCTGCGGGCAGCGGGACGGCGCTGAGCTGGTCGGCCATGCCCGGGGGCCCGCCGTTCCTGAGCGCCACGCGGCTCGTCGCGAGGTTGGCCGGCACGACGTACACTGGCGCGCTGTAGGCCGTCGTGTTGATCCACGCGCCCCAGTGCTGGACGGCGTAGCGCAGCGTGGCGACGAGCGAGTCCGAGTCGGGGGTCAGCGCCGCCGAAGGCGACAGGGCCGCGTTCCACACGCCGCCCGGATCGAAGAAGCGGGGAAGCGCCGGAGGCGGCGTCGGGGCCGGCGCAGGCGCTGCCGGCTTGGCGCAGAAGATGATTAAGAAACAATTCGCGGCGGCGGCAGGGGCGGGGTTCGCGAACGCGAGCCCGGCGAAGGCGGCCACGAAGGCACTCAGGCAGGCGGCGAGGTATCGGCGCGAGGTGGATTGCACGCGGGCAGCATTCACGTTTGGTTGGGCGACTCTGCCAATTGCACAGAATTATGATCAAGGTTTGCGCACAAATTGACTGAACAGCTGCGTTCTGTAGCCATGATCCGCAACGGCCGGTTCACATGACCACGGCGGCGCCGCCGGTGCCGGACCCCCCGATCGCCGTCGCGGAGCCCACCGACGAGCTCGGAACCGGCCGCGTCCAGCGGCGCGGCGGCGCCAGCATCCGCCGCATGGCCGCGCGCGGGACGATCATCAACGCGGGCTTCCTCGTCGCGCTGCAGCTCCTGGGGCTGATCAAGGGCTTCGTCGTCGCCGCCTTCCTCACGCCCGCCGACTACGGCATCTGGGGCCTGCTCGTGATCTCCCTGGGGACGCTCCTCTGGCTCTCCCAGATCGGCATCGACGACAAGTACATCCAGCAGGACTAC
>JAOPZQ010000409.1 GCA_025964075.1 Solirubrobacterales bacterium
TGCGGGTCGGCGGGCCGGCCGACGTCGCGGTGCTCGACGACGAGCTCCGGGTCGTCCGGACGCTGGTCGCCGGCGTCGAGTGCTTCAGGGCTCGCGACTGAGCGAGTGGCGGGCCCTCAGTGCGTCCGGGTGACCTTGGCGAGGCCGAACGGGGCGTCGGGGTCGACGCCGCGCATGAGCGCGAGCTCGCGGGCGAGCTGCTGGGCGCGCACGGCGGCGGGGATCGGCGCGAGCGGCTCGGGGACGTCGCGCGGCAGGGACACGTCGGCGTCGGTCGCGTCGGAGACCGCGATCACACGGCCGCCGCGGACGCGGACCTCGTCCATCAGGGCCTCGACGTCCGGGGCGGCGGGTCCGCGCGCAGCGAACGCGACGAGCGGCCGGTCGCGCTCGACGACCGCGATCGGGCCGTGGCGGAAGTCCGCGGTCGAGTAGCCCTCCGCGAGGATCGCGGTCGTCTCTTTGAGCTTCAGCGCCGCTTCGAGCGCCACGCAGTAGAGGTAGCCGCGCGCGACCGCGATCAGCCCGTCGGCATCCCCGATCGCCTCGGCTGCGCGGTGCGCGGGCTCGGGGTCGGAGAGGACCGCCTCGACGCCGCCGGGCAGCGCGGCCCAGTCGCGCCCGCTCCACGGCACGGGTCCGAGCGCCTCGGCCAGGATCGCGAACGCTGCGATCTGCGCGGTCAGGGTCTTCGTCGCCGGGACGGCTCGCTCGGGGCCCGCGCCGAGATCGACCGCCGCGCGGGCCGTCCGCGCGAGCGGGCTGTCGGCGTCGTTCGTGATGGCGATCGTGCATGCGCCCGCCTCGGCCAGCCGGTCGAGCACCGTCGCGATCTCGGGCGTGCGCCCGGACTGGCTCACGGCCACGGCGACGTAGCCCGAGTAGTCGGCCTCGATCTCGTAGAGAGTGTGCAGGCTCGGCGCGGCGAGCGAGACCGGCCGCCCGGACGCGCGCTCGAGCACGTAGCGCCCGTAGACGGCGGCGTGGTCGGAGGAGCCGCGGGCGACGAGCACGATCCCGAGCGGGCGCTCGGGCAGCGCGGCGCGCAGACGGGCGACGAGCTCGGGCCGCCGGCCGGCGAGCACGCCGAGCACGTGCGGCTGCTCGCTCATCTCGGCGAGCATCTGCGTCCCCGCCGTCATTTCGGGCGCTCCTGGCGCAGCGCGATCTCGTAGCGATCGCCGCGGTACAGCGTCCATGCGTAGCAGACCGGGCGCCCGGAGGGGTCGCGCACCACGGTGCGGAAGAGGAAGCCCGGCTGGCCGACGGGGACCTCGAGCAGCTCCGCGTGCTCCTGCTCGATCGCCACGGCGACGACGCGCTGGTCGGCGACGGGGAGAGGGACGCCCCACTCGCTCTCGAGCAGCGCGAACAGCGAGCCGCCGGCGAGATCGGCGTCCTCGAGACCCGCGAAGCGCTCGGCGGGGAGGTAGGCCTGCTCGACCGCCATCGGCTCGCCGTCGGCGGTGCGCACGCGGTGGATCCGCACGATGCGCGTTCCCACCGACACCGCGAGGCGGCGGGCGACGAGCTCGCCCGCCAGCACCACCTCCTGGGCGAGGACGAGCGAGCCGGGCTCGTAGCCGCGGGCGCGCATGTCCTCGGTGAACGACGAGAGCGCGACCGCCTGGGCGACGCGCGGCTCGGCCACGAACGTGCCGCGCCCCTGGACCCGATAGAGGAGGCCCTCGGCGGTGAGGCTGTCGAGCTCCGAGCGCACCGTCATCCGGGCGACGCCGTAGCGCTCGGCGAGGACGCGCTCGGAGGGCAGCGCGTCCCCGGGCTTCAGCGAGCCGATCAGCGCCTCGAGGATCTCCCGCAGCTGCTCGCCCTTCGGGCTGCGGGCGGAGAGCCGGGCGGGGAGCCCGGCGGCGCCGGCGTCCTGCTGCCGGCGCTCGCCGGGTGCTCGCCGCGCGGTCACCGGAGGACCGTACCCGACGCTCTGCCGGTCAGTGGATTCCCGCCTTCGCGCATGCGGCCTTGAACGCGCCGACGCAGATCTGCGAGGGCTTGGCGAACCCGTCCTTGACGACGGTGCTCTCGACGTTGTCCTTCGTGATCGAGATCGTCGGCAGGAGCACCGACGGGACGTCCTTCTTGCCGTTGTTCACCTTCGCCGTGGCGATCGGCGGCGGCGTCTTGCCCTGGGCGAGCGGCACGGCGAGCTCGGCCGACGCGTAGGCGATCTTCCGGATCGGCTGGTAGACGGTCATCAGCTGGTCGCCGGCGAGGATCCGCTGGATGCCGTCGACCTGGGCGTCCTGGCCGGTGACGGGGTGCGTGGCCGGGTCGAGGTGGGCGCCCTTCATCGCCGCCACGACCCCGGCGGCCATGCCGTCGTTGGCGACGTAGACGGCATCGATGTTGCCGGCGCCCGTGGACGTGATCGCCTGGTCCATCTCGGTCTGGGCCTTGTCGGGGCTCCAGTCGGGGGTGTCGTACTCCTTGACGACCTTGACGCCGGCCGGGGTGAAGATCGAGTGCGCGCCCTTCTTGTACGGCGGCGCGTTGGAGTCGGTCGGCGCCCCGTTGATCATCACGACATTCGGCTTCGCCTTGCCCTGCGCCTTCAGCGCCTGCAGGAGCACCTGCGCCTGCTGCTGGCCGACCTTGTACGGGTCGATCGAGACGTAGTAGTCGAGATCGGCGTTCGCGACGAGCCGGCCGTACGAGATCACCGGCACCTTCTGCTGCTTGGCGCGCGCGACGATGCTGCTGGCC
>JAOPZQ010000412.1 GCA_025964075.1 Solirubrobacterales bacterium
CGGGCCCGGGCGGTGAGCCCGCCCCGACGCGAGCGCGTGACGTAAGCGAACGTGCACGAGGCGTTCCTCCGGCGGAGCCGCGCCGAGCTGGACGCGACGACCTTGCCGCCCCGGCGGAGCTCGATCCGCACCTTGCCCGCGCAACCCGTCGCCGCCGGAACGCCGGTCGGGACGCCGAGGCGCCCGGTGAACCGGAAACGAGCTCCGGACAGGCGCCGCGCGCGCAGCGAGAGCGAGCTCGGGGCCCGGCGCGACGAGGCGGTGCCGGTCCCGGGGACCACCAGCTTCCCGGCGCGGATCCGCTGCGGATGGTCGCCGACGGGGATGCGCGCGACCTCCTTCGCCTGGTCGTAGGACACGACGGAGACATAGTCCGCGCCCGCGATCGAGACGTAGCAGTAGTTGCCGTCGGGACTGTTCGTCGCCCAGTACGGGCGCTCGCCGGTCGGGATGAGCGTGTACGCGAACGTGTCACGCGCGACGACCGCCACGTAGTTGTCCATCGTGCCCGCGGCGCAGAGCTTCGTCCCCGCCGCGTTCATCGCCAGGCCGTGGTGGCCCGAGTTGAGGACGTACTGCTCCTTGGGCAGGTTGCGCGAGCGGTCGCTGAGCGGGAGCTGCGCGATCCGCGTCACGCGATCCTGCTGGAGGTCGTACTCGACGAAGCCGTGGAAGTACGACACCTGGAAGTACACGAAGCGCTCGTCCGCGGAGAGCGCCATCGGCCGCACGGTCCCGCTCATGCCGGTGGCGCCGAACTCGGCGAGCTTCTTCTTCATGTCGATCGTGCGCAGCACCTGGAGGGTGTGGGCGTCGATGACCTCGAAGACGCGCTTTCCCTTCAGCGCGTCCGACACCGGATCGTCGGTCGGTATGTAGACGCGGCCGATGCTCGCGTGGTAGATGAGCTTGCCGTCGCTCGAGAAGTTGCTCTCGTGGGGAGAGTCGCCGGACGGGATCCGGCCGACGATGCGCCCCCGCGCCAGGTCGATGACGTCGACGACGTTGGCCGTCGAGGCGGAGACCAGCAGCCGCGTGCCGTCGGGCGAGATCGCCATGTGGTCGGCGCGGTAGCCGTCGACCGGCACGCGCCAGACGATCTTCTTGGTCTGCAGGTCGAAGGCCGCAACGTCGTCGAGGCTCGGCCGCGAGACGTAGAGGAAGCGGCCGTCATGGGAGCTGAACATGTCGTCGACCAGCTGATCGTGTCCCTCGCCGATCTGCTGGCGGATCAGCAGGAACCAGAACAGCCGCTCCGGGTTGGCGTTGATCTCGGCCATCCGCTGCTCGAGGTCGGGCACGATGTTGATGCGGTCGAGCCGCTGATAGGTCGAGGGGTCGATCACGTCGGCGGTGCCGTCCCAGTTGTTGCCGACGTACATCACGTCGCGCGTGGCGGCCCGAGCCGTTCCGGCCAGGCCGCCGGCGAGCACGACGACGGTGAGCAGCACGAGGCGCCTCATCCCAGCACCCGCCGCGTGTAGTCGTTGGCGAACACGCCGTCGGGATCGAGCCGGGCGCGCACGGCTCGGAAGCGCTCCCACTCCGGGTAGCGGTCCCGCAGCGTGGCCGCGGCCTGGTAGTGGCGCTTGCCCCAGTGCGGGCGCCCCTCGTAGTCCTCCATGATCGCCTCCACCCCTCGAAAGTAGGACTCGAACTCCATCTTCGCGTACTGATGCACCGCTATGTAGCACGTCTCACGCCCGTGGGCGGTCGAGAGGAACGCGTCGTCGGCCGCGGCGAAGCGGAGCTCGAGCGGGAAGAGGATCGGCAGCCTCCGGCGCTCCACCAGCGCGAGCACGCGCTCGACGGCCCCGCGCGCGTGGCGGCGCGGGATCGCGTACTCCATCTCCGTGAAGCGGACCTTGCGCTCCGTGGCGTAGACGCGGTAGGCGCGGTCCTCGACGTGGCTCTCGGACATCGCCGAGACCATCAGCCGGTTGAGCCGGGGCACGGCGCGGGGCAGCCGGCGCCCGGCCCGGCAGATCAGGTCGAGCACGCGGTTCTCGACGACGTCCTCCTGAAGGCGTCGCCGCCACGAGGGCGTCGGCCGCGGCTCGGCGTCGCTGCGCCGCGTCGTCCGGGTCGCCGCCGTCTGCGTGTACGGAAAGACGAAGAGCTCGAAGTGGTCGTTCCCGTCGACGAGCTCGTCGAGCCGGTCGAGCGTCTCCCCGAGCGGCCGCGGGTCGTCGTGGCGGTGCAGCGTGTAGAGGGGCACGCACCGGACCGTCACCGTCGAGGCGATCCCGAGCGCGCCGAGCGAGACGCGGGCGGCGAGCAGGCCCTCGGGCTCGGAGTCGGCGCTCAGCGCGACGACCTCGCCGGCGGCGGTCACGAGGCGCATCCCGACGACCCGCGCCGACAGGTTCGGGAAGCGCGCCCCGGTGCCGTGGGTCGCGGTGGCGAGGGCGCCCGCGAGCGCCTGCGCGTCGATGTCGCCCTGGTTCTCGAGCGCGAGGCCGCGGGCGGCGAGCAGCGGCCCCAGGGCGCGGAGCGTGATGCCCGCCTCGGCGGTCACGAGCCCGGTCGCGGGGTCGGCCGCGAGCAGCCGGTCCATCCCCGAGAGGTCGACCATGACGCCGTCGGTGCACGCGATGTCGGTGAACGAGTGGCCGGAGCCCACGGCGCGAACGGGCTGGCCGCGCTCGGCCGCGCGGCGCACGATCTCGGCGAGCTCAGCCTCGCTGCCCGGCCGCGCGATCTCCGCCGGCGCGCATCGCTGGTCGCGCGCCCAGTTGGTCCAGACCTCGCCCATGTCGCGGGGACGGTAGCCGGTAGATCGCGAAGCCGCCGGTGACCACCGGCCGCGCGTGCAGGCCGCCGAGGAGACGCTGCCAGTCCCCCGGCATGCCCTCGCGCAGCATGATGACGCTCACCCCCGTCGCCCGGATGAACCGTCTCAGCCTCGCGGCGGCGTGGCGCCCCGCGGGGCCGCCGCGGAGCGCCCCGATGATCGAGAACCTCTTGTACGAGGCCGGGAGCGCCCAGTTCGGGTAGCCGCCGGCGAGCCGGAAGCGGAAGCCCGCCTCCTGCTGCCAGGTCATCGAGTCACCCGCGATGCCGAACGGCAGGGCGAGCACGGTCGCGCCTTCCGGCACGTAGCGCGCGAGGTCGCCACGCGCGAGCAGCGGTGGCGCGTCGAGCCGCGTCCCCCACGGGAGGCCAGTCTCGTTCGGGACGAGCGCCGCCAGCGCGAGCGCCGCGAGCGCCCACCGCCGGAGCCGTCGCGGTTCCTGGGCAAGCCAGAGGGCACACGCGACGGCGGCGGCGAGCCACAGGTAGACGACGAAACGCGCCGGGATCGCGTGGTGCAGGAGCGGGATGCCGGCGACCAGGTGCCAGGGGAGCGACACGCTCGTCGGGCGGCCTGCCACCCACAGCCGCCCGCCGAGGATGACGAGCAGCGCCACGGCCATGAACGCCCCCAGCAGCCGCCCCGACTGGCGCCGCCGATGGGTGACGACGAACGCGACGAGGATCACGATCAACGGCACGCCGAGGTAGGCGAGCTGCTCGGTGACGTTGCGAGCGAGACGGACGTGCGGGCCCGCGTGCAGCCACGTCGCGTGGCTCGGGAAGACGAAGTTGGCGAGGTCGGCGCCGTTGTCGACCTGCGACGTCCCCGTGAGCAGATCCGGCCCGGTCAGCGCCGGCACCACGTACGGCGCGCCGAGCGCGATCGCGCCGCCCAGCGCCAAACCGGCGTCGCCGGCGGCCCTGCGGATCGCGGGCCGCAGCCTCGGCTCCGCCAGGAGCCACGCGATGGCCAGGGCGACGGTGCCGAGCACGACCAGGGAGGCGAACACCTCGGTCGCGGTCCAGAGCTGCAGACCGAGCACGAGCGCCAGCGCCGCCACGAACCGGCGGCGCGAGTCGTGTCCCTCGACGCGCCGCACGACGAGCAGCGCGACCACGGGCAGCAAGGCGACCAGCGCCAAGCTCACGTGGTTGATCGTCTCGGCGATGAGGTAGCTCGAGAACCCGAACAGGGCGCCGCCGACGATCGAGGGCCCGACGCTTCGCGTCAGATGCCGGCAGAGGAGGAACGACGTCCATGCCGCCCCCGCCGGCGCCAGCAGCGCCAGGATGTCGTAGGCGACGACGGGGCCGGCGGTCGCGGTCACCGGCAGCATCACCGTGGCCGGGCCGAGCATCGACGTCGCCCGCGCGAGGTCGAATCCCCACGGCGCGTACAGCGCCGAGGTGTGAAACGGGTCCTGAAGCTGCGCGAGGGCGTGGTGGGCCCACGCGAGGAACCACACGTAGGTGCCCTGATCGCGGCCGGCGAAGCTCGGCAGCTGCCCCGAGCCGACGACGACGTGTGTCGGGTCGGCGAGCGCGGAGCGGCCGAAGAGGACGACCGCGATCACGGCGTAGCCGAGGAGCACGGCCAGCGCGAGTCGGTGTCGGCGGAGAACGGAGAGCAACTCCCGCGCACTCCACCAAGTCCTGCGCGCGGGCGCTTGACTCAGGCCGCGAGCAGGGCGTCCAGGGCCCGGCCGTAGTCCGGCAGGGGCACCACGGAGCCGTCGTGCAGCACCATCAGGAACCGATCCATCCGGCGCAGGAACGCGCGGTCGTGCGAGACCGCGACGACCGTTCCCTCGAACCCGTCGAGCGCGTGCTCGAGCGCCTCGGAGGAGTCGATGTCGAGGTTGTCCGTGGGCTCGTCGAGCAGGAGCAGGTTGTGCCCCTCGAGCTCGAGGCAGAGGATCTCGAGTCGTGCCTTCTGCCCGCCGCTCAGCGTGTCGTAGGAGCGGCGCGCCGCGTCGGCGAGACCGTAGCGCGACAGCGCCGCCATCGCCTTCTCGAAGGCGCCGACTCGCTGCTCGACGATCTCGAGCACGCCGTGGCCGGCGAAGTCGCCCCGCGCGTTCAGCTGCGTGAAGAGACCCGGGGAGACGCGGGGGCCGAGCACAACCTCGCCCGAGTCGGCGGCGTGCTCGCCGGCGAGCATCCGGATCAGGTGCGTCTTGCCGCCGCCGTTGGGACCGATCACGCCGAGGCGCTCGCCGAAGTGCACCTCGTCGGAGAACGGGCGCACGAGGCCGTCGAGGCCGACGTCGCGGAGCGCCACGACGCGGCGTGCGGAGTCGGCGCCGCGGAGGCGCACGCGGATGTGCTGGTCGACGACCGGCGCCGGCGGCGGTCCCGCGTCGGCGAAGCGGCGCCAGCGCGTCTCGGCGGCGTCGGCCTTCTTCGCCCAGTCGCTGCTGTAGCGCGCGCGTTCCTTGAAGGTCTTCATCAGCCGGAAGAGGCGGCGCTCCTCGTCCTTCCACCGCTGCACCGCGTCGCCGAGCCGGCGCTGGCGGTCCTCGCGCGCCTCCGGGTAGGTCGCGTACGAGGCGCCGTGGACCCAGCACCCGTTGCCCTCGAGCGTGAGGATCGAGCGAACGGCCCCGGCGAGCAGGTCGCGGTCGTGGGAGATGACGAGCACCGTCTTCTTCGACGCGGAGATCTGCGCCTCGAGCGCCCGCTTGGCGGGCACGTCGAGGAAGTTGTCGGGCTCGTCGAGCAGGAGGACGTCGGCGTCGGAGGCGAACAGCACGTCGAGGACGAGCCGCTTGCGCTCGCCGCCCGACAGCGTCTGCGCCGGCCGATCGGCGATGTCGGCGAACGCCGCGCGGACGATCCGCCGGCACGCGCGGTCCCACTCCGCCTCGAGCTCGTAGCCGCCGAGGTCCGACCAATCGCCGATCGCGATGCCGAGCTGGACGCCGGCCGCGTCGTCGCCGCCGGCGAGCGCCGTCTCCGCCGCCGCCATCCCGGTCCCCGCGGCGCGGAGC
>JAOPZQ010000464.1 GCA_025964075.1 Solirubrobacterales bacterium
GCGCCGATCGCGAGCACCGGCGCGCCGTCGATGCTCGAGGTCGGGAGCGTGAGCACGACGGGCCGCCCGGCCGGCCCGCGCCGGCCGAGGGTCTCCGCCCAGACGACCACCGGCGCGCCTTGGAACGGCGGCGACTCCGCCGTCCAGAGCACGACCGTCGTCCCTCGTGGCGTGACGGCGACCGCGACCGTGCCGACCGCGGCGCTCGTGGAGGCGAGCACGCGGGGCACGCCGAAGGCCCGGCCCGCCCGCGCTGTCGCCACCATCACCCGCGGCCCGTCGACGTGCGGAGAGCTCTGGATCCACGCGAGCGAGCGGGTCCCGTCGTCGCCGACCGCCAGCGCCGGCGTCGTGACGCGGGCCCCCGGACGCGAGACGATCTGGCCCGCGGCGACGGGGCTCGTCACCGCGGCGATCGCCGTCGCGACGAGGAAAGCGGCTGGCGACGGGCGAAGCACGGGGCGAGCGTACACGTGCGGTTCGCGCGCGAACGCGCGGTCGCCGGGAGCCGTTATGGCCCCCCGGGCCCGGGTAGCGGATCACGGATCCTGTCCACCTCTTCACGAGAGGAACGTCCGATGATCCTTCGCCTCGACCGCTGGGGGGCCAAGCTCCCGCCGCCGTCCGATCCGGACCCCGAGGGCGCCAAGGCCGTACAGGAGCTGATGGGCGGCCGCTTCGGCGAGATGTCGACGCTGATGAACTACACGTTCCAGTCGTTCAACTTTCGCGGCAAGCAGACCGCCCGGCCGTTCTACGACCTCGTCGCCAACATCGCCGCCGAGGAGTACGGGCACATCGAGCTCGTGGCGGCGACGATCAACACGATGCTCACCGGAGCCTCACCGCTCACCAACGGGAGCCCTCCGGGCGACCGTCTCGCCGGCGTCAAGGACGGCGGCTACCCCTACCACTTCATCGCGGGCGGCCAGGGAGCGTTGCCGCGCGACTCCCACGGCGCGCCGTGGACGGGCGACTACGTGTTCTCCTCCGGCGACGTCGTCGAGGACCTGACGCACAACTTCTTCCTCGAGACGGGCGCCCGGAACAACAAGCTGAAGGTCTACGAGATGGTCGACCACCCGGCGGCGAGGGCGCTCACCGGCTACCTGCTCGTCCGCGGCGGCGTGCACCAGATCGCCTACGCGCGCGCGCTCGAGAAGCTGACCGGCGCCGACCTGACGAAGCTGTTCCCCACGCCGCGGATCGCCACCGACAAGATCCCCGAGTGCCGGCCGCACATCGAGCGGGGAGAGCACGTGAAGCTCTACCGGTTCTCGCCCGACGACTACCGCGAGATCGTGGCGCTGTTCAACGGTCCGCATCCGGAGACGGGCGAGGAGCTCGTGGTCGTCGACGGGCCGCCCGAGGGCACGCTGCCCAACGACCTCCCCCCGCAGCCGGCGGTCTTCGCCCCCGACTACGCGCCCGAGGAGATCGCGGAGATCGCCCAGCGCCTCCGCAAGGCCGCGGGGCTGCCGGACCAGCCGACGGCGCGGGTGGCGCACTCGGGCGAGGCGGTCCGCGAGGAGGGCATCGTCGGGAAGGTGGCCGACAAGCTCACCCCGTAGGCCCGCCCGTAGGCGCGGACGTGGCGGGCGGGCACGCCGGCCCGCCCGCCACGGTTCGCGGATTCAGGCGGCGACGGTCTGGCGGCGCGAATCCTGCCGAACGGCGGCGCCGGCCCGTGAGCTCCCGAAGGCGCGCTCGAAGAGCACGTGGCCGGCGACCGCGACCAGCGTCCCCTCGACGAGCAGGCTCGCCATGCCCAGGGGCTCGCTCCAGTTGCCGATGTCGCCGCTCGCCTGCGGAAGGCCGGTGGTGCGAGTGAGCACGAAGCCGACGATGGCCCCGGCGGGCAGCAGCACCGCGGCCGCCCAGGCCGCCGACCACGACGCGCGGACGAGTGCGAACGCCGTCGCGAGCGCGCCGACCATGAGGAGGATGTACATCCAGCCGAGATACGGCGTCTCGGAGAACTTCGAAGGCGCGTCGAGAAGATGGATGAGCGCGACTCCCGCCAGCCCGACGGAGACGACGGCCCGCGCGACGCCATCGCGCACGGCTTCCCTGATGTCATGTCGTTCGGTGTGCATGGCGACGAGTGTTCCCAAGACGTGTGAGCGCGAAGTCCGATCCGGCTGAGAATGCCCTGAGAGCGAGGTAGGCTCGCGAACCGTGTTGCGCATCGACGGCACCGCCCGGACCGAGGTTCCCGCCGCGCCCGCGCGCTGTCTCGAGGTCCTCGCAGCCGTCGACGAATACCCGGCGTGGTCGTCGCTGATCGCCGACGTCGAGCGGCTCGACGGCGGACGGCTGCGAATCCGCGCCCAGGTGCTCGGCCTCGCCGTGCGGATGACGTGCGCGCTCGAGCTGGGCGCGGACCGCGCGGTGCTGCGACGCCTCCCGCACGAGCCGGGCGACGAGGAGGGCTACGAGGCCACGTTCACGGTCACGCCGAGCGGCAGCGGCTCCCGTGTCGAGCTCCACACGGTCGCGGCCCTGGACGCCCCCGGGCCGGCGCGCCTGCTGCGCGGCCGGGTGACGAAGGCGCTGGTCGACGATCTCCTCGCGGACCTCGCCCGGGCGGTCTGAGACGCCTACGGCGCCCGCCGCGCCTCGGGCGTGGCCATCAGCTCGGCATCGGCGACGACCGGCGCGAGCACCTCGACCGGCTCCGCCTTCCCCTTGAGCGGCACCGTGCCGCGGGACTCGCACTCGAGCGGGCGCGTCAGCGCCGCCCGCGTCTGGTAGGTGATGAGGAGGTCGTCGCCGGTCTCCCGCGTGGCGGCCTCGACCCGTGCCGACACGTTGACCGCGTCGCCGATGACGCTGAAGTTGAGCCGGCCGGCGCCGCCGATCGAGCCGGCGACGACCGAGCCCGTGTTGATCCCGACGCAGACCTGCAGCTCCGACTCGGGCCGGTTGACGCTCCGCACGATCTCGAGGCCCGCCGCGACCGCCCGATCGGCGTGGTCGGCGTAGCCCTCGGGAGCGCCGAAGACGGCGAGCAGGCCGTCGCCCATGAACTTGTCCACGTGCCCGCCGTGGCGCGAGATCACCGGGACCATCAGCTCGAACAGCCCGTTCAGCGCGGCCACCACCTGCGTGGCCTGCGAGCGCTCGGCGAACGACGTGAACCCGCAGACGTCGACGAACATGATCGAGACCGTGACCTCGACGCCCTCCTGCGGAAAGCGCCCCGAGAGGATGAAGGGAACGATGTCGCGGTCGAGATAGGTGCCGAACGCCTCGCGGAGCTGCTCCCGCTCGGCGAGCCCCAGCGCCATCAGGTTGAAGTCGTGGGAGAGCTCGCCGAGCTCGTCGCTCGTCATGACCGGGACGCGCGCCTCGTAGTCGCCCGCACGCACACGCGCGAGCCCGGCCCGGAGCGCCGCGATCGGCGCGGTGACCGAGCGCGAGAGCAGCACGGTGAGCTCGAACGAGAGGACGAGGCCGACGCCGACCGCCGCCACGACGCTCAGGCCGAGCATGCGCGTGCCTCCGTGGCCGGTCATCAGCGCGGCGACGACGAGCCC
>JAOPZQ010000467.1 GCA_025964075.1 Solirubrobacterales bacterium
CGCCGCACCGGGTCGCGGTCACGCGCACCACGGACGGCGCGGCGGTGTGGATCGACGAGCGCGTCCACCGCGCGGACCTCGCCCCGGACGGCGACGCGCTGCTCGTCCGCCTCGACGAGCGCCGCGCGCCGGTGTTCGTCTTCCTCGACGGCGACGTCGCGCACGTGCACGCGCTGGGCCGCACCTGGCGGCTCGAGATCGTCGACCCGGCGGAGCGCTCCCAGCGCGCGGCGGAGCACGCGGACGTGGTCACCGCGCCGATGCCGGGCAGCGTCGTCGCGGTCCCGGTCGCCGCGGGCGACGCGGTCAGCGTCGGGCAGCCGCTGGTCGTGATCGAGAGCATGAAGATGCAGAGCGAGCTCGTGGCGACGCGCGACGGCGTCGTCGCCCGGCTGCACCTGGCGATCGGCGACACGTTCGATCGCGGCGCGGCGCTCGTGACGCTGGAAGCCCAGCCGTGAAGCGGATCGTCACCCACGTCGACACCGCGTCGCCCGCCTACCGCACCAACCGGGAGCGGAACCTCGAGCTCGCGGCGGAGCTGCGCGAGCGCGTCCGGGCGGCGCGCCACGACCGGCCCCAGAAGGTGCTCGACCGCCTCGCCGGCCAGGGGAAGCTCCGCGTGCCGGAGCGGCTCGCGCTCCTGCTCGACCCCGGCTCGCCGTTCCTCGAGCTCTCGTCCCTCGCCGCGTGCGAGGCCTACGACGGGGACGCGCCGCAGGCCAACAACGTCACCGGCATCGGCGTCGTCAGCGGCCGCGAGGTCGTCGTCTCCGCCGGCGACGGGTCGGTGAAGGGCGGCGCCTGGTACCCGCTGACGGTCCGGAAGATCGTCCGCGCCTTCGACATCGCCCTGCGCAACCGCCTGCCCGTGATCAACCTGATGGACTCGGGCGGCGCCTACCTCCCGCTGCAAGACGAGGTCTACGCGCAGGCCGGGCATCTGTTCCACGACCAGTGCCTCCTGAGCGGCGAGGGCATCCCGCAGCTCGCGGTCGTCCTCGGCCAGTGCACGGCCGGCGGCGCGTACCTGCCGACGCTGTGCGACCAGTCGATCATGGTCCGCGGCACCGGGTTCGTGTTCCTCGGCGGCCCGCCGCTCGTCAAGGCGGCGACCGGCGAGGAGGTGAGCGCCGAGGAGCTCGGCGGCGCGGACATGCAGACCACGGTCTCCGGCACCGCGGACTACGCGGTGGACAGCGAGGAGGAGGGGCTCGCGCTCGCCCGCGACGTCGTCGCCACGTGGAACCCGCCGCGCAAGGCCGAGGTCGACCGCCGCGACCCCGAGCCGCCGTTCTACGACCCCGACGAGCTCTACGGCATCGTCCCCGACGACATCAAGAAGCAGTTCGACGTGCGCGAGCTCATCGCCCGCGTCTTCGACGGCAGCCGCTTCCACGAGTTCAAGCCCGGCTACGGCGACACGCTCGTCACCGGCTGGGCCTACCTGTGGGGGATGAAGGTCGGCATCCTCGGCAACAACGGCGTGCTGTTCAGCGAGGCGGCGAACAAGGCCTCGCAGTTCATGCAGCTGTGCGACCGCGACGGCGTGCCGCTGATCTTCCTCCACAACATCACCGGCTTCATGGTCGGCCGCGAGTACGAGCGCCGGGGGATCACCAAGGACGGCGCGAAGATGCTGATGGTCCAGGCGAACGTGACCGTGCCGAAGCTCTCGGTGCTCGTCCACGCCTCGCAGGGCGCCGGCAACTACGCGATGTCCGGCCGGGCGTGGGCCCCGCGGTTCCTGTTCGCGTGGCCCAACTCGCGCTCGTCGACGATGGGCGCCGAGCAGGCGGTGAAGACGCTCCTGCAGGTCCGCCTGGCGAGCGCGCGGCGCGAGGGCCGCGAGCCCGACGCAACGGAGACGGCCGAGATCGAGCGCGACGTCGGCGCCTACTTCGAGCGCACGTCGCATCCCTACCACCTGACCTCGGAGCTGCGCGACGACGGCCTGATCGACCCGGTCGACACGCGCAACACGCTCGGGATGGCACTCTCGGCCGCTCTGAACGCACCGATCGAGCGGACGCCCGGCGGCGTCCTGCGCATCTGAGGAGAAGACATGGACGAGGTCATTTACGAGCTCCGCGACGACGTGGCGTGGCTCACGATCAACCGCCCGGAGGCGCGCAACGCGCTGAACCGCGCCGTGCGCGAGGGCCTGCGCGGCGGATTCGAGCGCTTCCGCGACGACGGCGACGCCGCCGTGCTCGTCCTCACCGGCGCGGGGGAGAAGGCGTTCTGCGCCGGCGGTGACCTCAAGGAGATGGCCGACGCGGCGCTCACCGTGCCGCCGCGCGACTTCGTGCCCTACCTCGGGCGCACGATCCAGGTGGACAAGCCGGTCATCGCCGCCGTCAACGGCGCCGCGTTCGCCGGGGGCTTCCTCCTCACGCAGATGGTCGACCTGTGCGTCGCGGCCGAGCACGCGACGTTCGCGATCAGCGAGGCGAAGGTCGGCCGCGGCTCTCCCTGGGCGGCGCCCCTGCCGTGGATCGTCGGCCCCCGCGTGGCGATGGAGCTGCTCGTCACCGCCGAGCCGATCGACGCGCAGCGCGCCCGCGAGGTCGGGCTCGTCAACCGGGTCGTGCCCGGCTCGGAGCTCGTCGAGGCCGCGCACGCGATGGCGCGGGGGATCGCCCGCAACGCGCCGCTGTCCGTCCGCGCCGCCAAGCGGCTGGTCTACGCTTCCGCCTCGCTGGGCTGGCACGACGCGCTCGAGGCCGGCGACCGGATCTACGAGTCCGTGTACCTGAGCGAGGATGCCCAGGAGGGTCCGCGGGCGTTCTCGGAGAAGCGCGCACCGCGCTGGAGCGGAAGGTAGGAGCGATGTCGACGACGATCCCGGAGCGCCCCGACCGGACGGCCCCGCCGCGCCTGACGGACTACGACCGCGAGCGCGCGGAGTTCCGGCTCGAGGTGCCCGAGCGCTTCAACCCGGTGATCGACATCGTCGAGGAGTGGGCCGCCGAGCGCCCCGACGACCTCGCCCTCGTCTCCCTCGACGGCGCCGGGGCGACCGTCGCGGAGCAGACCGTCGCCGACGTCGCCCGCGAGTCGCGCCGCGTGGCCCGCGCGCTGCTCGACCTCGGCGTCCGGCCCGGCGAGCGCGTCTTCGTGATGCTCCCGCGCGTGCCCGCGTGGTACGCGGCGATGCTGGGCGCCATCCGCATCGGCGCCGTCGCCGCGCCGGCGCCCAACCTGCTGACGCCGCGGGACATCGCCTACCGCATCCGCAGCGCCGAGGCCGCCGCGGCAATCACCGACGCCGCGGGGGCGGACAAGGTCGACGCGATCGACGAGGAGCTGCCGACGCTCCGGCACCGCGTCGCGCTCGGCGCCGCCGGCCGGCCGGGCTGGCTCGACCTCGACGGCATTGCCGAGGCGGCGGGAGACGGCGAGGCGCCGGCGTCGCCGACGGCGCGCGAGGACCCCATCCTGCTGTTCTTCACGAGCGGCACCGTGAGCTACGCGAAGATGGTGATCCAGCCCGCCGCCTACGGGCTCGGCCACGTGCCCACGGCGCGCTTCTGGCACGACCTGCGCCCCGGCGACCGCCACTGGACCGTGTCCGACACCGGCTGGGCGAAGGCCGCGTGGGGCGGGCTGTTCGGTCAGTGGCACGAGCGCGCGACGGTCGTCCAGGTCGCGCTCGGCAAGCCCGAGGCCGACACGATCCTCGACATCATCGGTCGGGGGGACGTCACCTCGTTCTGTGCGCCGCCGACGCTCTACCGCCTCCTCGTGCAGGCCGACTTCTCCAAGCACGACCTCGCCGGGCTGCGGCATTGCACGAGCGCCGGCGAGCCGCTGAACCCCGAGGTGATCCGGGCGTGGGCGGAGGGCACCGGCGGGCTCACGGTCTACGACGGCTACGGCCAGTCGGAGACGACGCTCGTCGTCGCCAACTACCGCGCGGTCCCGGTGCGGCCCGGCTCCATGGGCCGTCCGGTCCCCGGCTGGGACGTCGAGGTCGTGACCGAGGACGGCGAGCGCGCGCCCGACGACACCGTCGGGAACATCGCGATCCGCTACGGGGAGCGGCGACCCGTCGGGCTGTTCGACGGCTACGCGGGCGACGACGAGGCGAACGCGAAGGCGTTCCGCGACGGCTGGTACTACACCGGCGACAAGGCATGGCGCGACGGCGACGGCTACCTGTGGTTCGAGGGCCGCGACGACGACGTGATCACGTCCTCGGCGTACCGGATCGGTCCGTTCGAGGTCGAGTCCGCGCTCGTCGAGCACCCCGCGGTGCTCGAGGCGGCGGTGGTCGGGAAGGACGACCCGGCGCGCACGCAGATCGTGACCGCGTTCGTCGTCCTCGCCGCGGGCCACGCGCCGTCCGAGGACCTGGCCTCCGAGCTCCAGCGCCACACCCGCGAGCTGACCGCGCCCTACAAGTACCCCCGAGAGGTGCACTTCGTCGACGAGCTCCCGAAGACGGTGAGCGGCAAGATCCGGCGCTCGGAGCTGCGCACCCGGCTCCGTGGCGGCTGAGGATCGCTCCGCACCCCGCTGCGGGTTGCTCCGCGCACCCCGCTGCGGGTTGCTCCGCGCGGAGCACAGCAGTGCGGTCCTGACCGGCGCGCGGAGTAAGGCGCCCCTGTCAGATCCGCCAGTCCTTGGGGCCCGGCCCTTCTCCCGAGTCGTCTCTCTACGGAGAATGCCGTTGACCGTGGCGGAACTCGACGTCGACCTGACCCGCA
>JAOPZQ010000468.1 GCA_025964075.1 Solirubrobacterales bacterium
CCGCCGATCGCCGCCGGCGCGCCGGGCGTCCGCGTCGTCGTCGTCGGGGACGATCCCTACGACTCGGATCCGGGCTACGTGGCCGAGGTCGATGCGGCGCCGGGGATCGAGCGCTACGGCTGGGTGGCCAACGCTCCGGGGCTGATGCGCCACCTCGACGTGCTCGTGCTCCCGTCGCGGCGCGAGCCGTTCGGCACCGTCCTCTCCGAGGCGATGGCGATCGGCACCCCCGTCGTCGCCACGCGCGTCGACGGCCTGCCGGAGGTCGTCGAGGACGGCGTCACCGGCGCCCTCGTCGACCCGGGCGACGTCGCGGGCCTGGCGCGAGCGGTCCTCGACGTGCTCGCGCGGAGCGAGGAGCTCGGGCGCGCCGCCCGCGAGGCCGCCCGGCGCTTTCACACGGACGCCTACGTCGAGCGGGTGGAGGCGCTGCTCCTGTGAGAGTCGGCTACGACTCGCGGCCCGCCGCGGACCTGCGCGGCATCGGCCGCTACGCGGGCTGCCTGCTCGAGGCGCTGCGCCCGGTGGCCGCCGAGCACGACGCGACGCTCGTCGAGACCGCCCGCTCTCGGCACGTCGACGTCTTCCACTCGCCGTGGATCGACGGCGCCCCGCTGCGCCCGGGCGGCGTGCCGATCGTCGTCACCCTGCACGACCTCGTGCCGCTGAAGCGCCGCAACGAGTACCTGCGGACGGGGCTGCGCTTCCAGCTGCACTACCTCGCGGTGCGGCGCGCGACGCGGGTGATCGTGCCCACCCATGCCGTGGCCGAGGACGTCACGCGGCTGCTGCGACTCCCCGAGGAGCGCGTCCACGTGATCGGCGAGGCGGCGGCGCCGGTCATGTACCCGCGCTCGGAGGAGGCGGTGACCGCGCTCCGGGAGCGCCTCGGCCTGCCCGAGCGCTACCTGCTGTGGGTCGGCGGGCTCGAGCATCCCGATCCCCGCAAGCGCGTGGGGATGCTCGCCCGCACGCCCCGCGCGCTGCCGCTCGTCCTCGCCGGGCCCGTCGGCGCGTGGGCGCGGGAGCTGCCCGACGTGCAGCTCACCGGGCCGCTCTCCGACGACGACCTCGCCGCGCTCTACACCGGCGCGCACGCACTGATCTTCCCCTCCGACGAGGAGGGCTTCGGGCTGCCGCCGGTCGAGGCGCTGGCGTGCGGGACCCCGGTCGTCGCGTGCGACGTCCCGGCCCTGCGCGAGACGCTGGACGGCCGAGCGACGCTCGTCGACCCCTCGGACCTGCGCGCGCTCGTGGCCGCGGCCGAGGCCGCCGAGCGCCCGGCGCCGGCGCCGCTCACGCGCACCTGGGACGACGTCGCCCGGGAGACGTGGCCGGTGTACGAGGCGGCGATGAGTTCGTCGCCGGATCGTCGTTAATCCACCCATGAACAACCTCCTCACCGACAAGAACATCATCGTCTACGGCGCCGGGGGCGGAATCGGCCGCGGCGTCGCGGCCACGTTCGCCCGCGAAGGCGCGCGGGTCTTCCTCGCCGGGCGCACGCGCGCCTCGCTCGAGAAGGTCGCGGCGGCCATCGGCGCCGCCGGAGGCTCGGCCGAAGTCGCGGAGCTCGACGTGTTCGACGAGCCGGCGGTCGACGAGCACGCGCGGGACGTCGCCTCCCGCGCGGGCAGTCTCGACGTGTCGTTCAACCTCGTCTCGCGCGGCGACGTGCAGGGCATCCCGCTCGCCGACATGACGACGGCCGACTTCATGGCGCCGATCACCGCCGGCGTGGCGGCGAACTTCGTGACCGCGCGGGCGGCCGCCCGGCACATGGTCGAGCAGGGATCCGGCGTGATCATGACGCTGACCAGCGGGTCCTCGAAGGCGAGCCCGATGTTGGGCGGCACGGGGCCGGCGGACGCGGCGGTCGAGGCGTTCCTGCGCAACCTGGCGGCCGAGGTCGGCTCGTTCGGCGTGCGCGTCGCCGGGCTCTGGACCGCCGGCGTCCCGGAGACCTTCGACCTGGGCGACGAGGACACGAACGTCAGCCGCAAGCGGACCGGGATGACGGGCGAGGACATCGACCGCGTGCTCGGCCCCATGACGATGCTGAAGCGCGCTCCCCGGCTGGCGCAGGTCGCGGACAGCGCGGCGTTCCTCGCCTCGGACCGGGCGGCCGGGATCACCGGCACGATCCTCAACGTCACCTGCGGCCTGGTCACCAACTAGTGTCGGTGGTCGACGAGTCGTCGTTCGCGGCGCTGTCGGAGCGCCACCGCCGGGAGCTGCACGTCCACTGCTACCGGATGATGGGCTCCTTCGAGGAGGCCGAGGACCTCGTGCAGGAGACGCTGCTGCGGGCCTGGCGCGGGCGGGACACGTTCGACCGCGGCCCGCAGTTCCGCGCCTGGCTGTACCGGATCGCGACCAACGCGTGCCTCGACGCGCTGAAGCGGCGCTCGCGCCGGCCGCCGACGCTGCAGTCGTTCGCGGACGTGCCGTGGCTGCAGCCCTATCCCGATCGGCTGCTCGACGAGGTCCCGTCGGGCGAGGCCGGCCCGGATGCCGTGGTCGTCGAGCGGGAGTCGATCGAGCTCACGTTCCTCGCGGTCATCCAGCTCCTGCCCCCGCGCCAGCGAGCGGTGCTGATCCTGCGGGACGTCCTCGGCTGGCCGGCGGACGAGACCGCGGCGGCGTTCGACATCAGCGTCGCCGCGGCCAACAGCGCGCTGCAGCGCGCCCGCGCGACCCTGCGCGAGCAGCTGCCGAAGCGCTCGCACGACTGGTCGACGGCGAATCCGACCGCGGAGGAGCGCGAGCTGCTCGCGCGGTTCATCGACGCGCACGAGCGCGCCGACACCGAGGCGGCGATCGCCATGCTGCGCGAGGACGCGCGGGTGACGATGCCGCCGATGCCGTGGTGCTTCGAGGGCCGCGAGGCGATCGCGCGCAGCCTGCTGAAGGGGCTCACCGCCCCCGGCGAATGGCGCCTCGTGGCGACACGGGCCAACCGCCTGCCGACGGCCGCCAGCTATCTCCAGGCATCGGGCGACACCGAGTTCCGGGCGTTCAAGTTCGACGTGCTGCGGGTCGTCGACGGCCTGATCGCCGAGATCACGACGTTCAACGCCGACCTGTTCCCGGCGTTCGGGCTGCCCCCGAAGCTCGACTAGTACTAGTCCCGCGATGCGACACTAGGCGGGAGGCTCCAGCCCGAACGGCGGTCGGGGGTCCCGCACGCGGGCCTGGACG
>JAOPZQ010000076.1 GCA_025964075.1 Solirubrobacterales bacterium
GTAGGCCGCCTCGACGTCCTCCGTCGTGGCGGCGGCGAACGTACCCGTCGAGCGGTCGAGGCGCGCGGGATCGAAGCGCTCGTAGGTCTCCTCGGCGCGGCGCCACGCTCCTCCGATGAACAGCGTGGTCGCGTCGCGGAGCGACGGGGACGATTCGGCGAGGCTGGTCATGCGGTCACCTGATCCGGGGTCGTCGGGCGTGCGGCGTCGGGAAGGGGCGGCGGGGCGGAGTCGTAGCGCGGCGGGGTCGCCGAGAGTCCGATGGGGTTGCGCGTGAGCGCGACCGTCGAGCCGTCCTCGCGCGGCAGGGCCACCACCGGGCCGAGCCCGAGATCGGCGGCGAGGCGAAACGCGCCGGCGACGTCGTTGACCACGCCGGCCGGCACGCGTACGGCGGTCAACGCTTCCGCCCACTCGGTCGCGGGCCGTGTGCCGAGCCGGGCGACGAGCGCTTCGCGCAGGGCGACGCGGTGCTCGACGCGCGCCGCGTTGCCGGCGAACCGGGGGTCGCTCGCGAGCTCGGGCGCCTCGATGACGTCGCACAGGGCGGCGAACTGGCGCTCGTTCCCGACCGCGACGACGAGGTCGCCGTCGGCCGCCCGAAAGAGCTCGTAGGGCGCGATGCTCGGATGCTGGTTGCCCATCCGCTGGGGGACGACGCCGCCCGACGTGTAGGCGCTCGCCTGGTTGACGAGCGCGGCGAGCAGCGAGGAAAGCAGGTCGACCTCGACGCGCTGGCCCTCACCGGTCGCGTCCCGGTGGCGGAGCGCGGCGAGGATGCCGACCGCCGAGAACAGCCCGGCGAGGACGTCGACGAGCGCCACGCCCACCTTCTGCGGCTCGCCGTCGGCCGGCCCGGTGATGCTCATCAGCCCGCCGAGCGCCTGGATGAGCAGGTCGTAGCCGGGCAGCGCGGCGCCCGCGCCGCGGCCGAAGCCGGTGATCGAGCAGTAGACGAGACCGGGGTTCTCGGCGCGGAGGTGGTCGTAGCCGAGGCCGTGGGAATCCATGACGCCGGGGCGGAAGTTCTCGACCACGACGTCGGCCGCGCGCGCGAGGCGCCGCGCCCGGGCGAGGTCGCCGGCGTCGGCGAGATCGAGCGCGACGCTGTCCTTGTTGCGGTTGACGGACTGGAAGTAGGTGGCCTCGCCCGTCTCGTCGTAGGGCGGGCCCCAGGCGCGCGTGTCGTCACCGGAGCCGGGGCGTTCGACCTTGGTGACCGTCGCGCCGAGGTCGGCGAGGAGCATCGTCGCGAAGGGCCCGGCGAGCACGCGGGAGAAGTCGAGGATGCGGAGGTTGCCGAGGGCCGAGTCCATGTGGTTCAATGGATCCTAGATATTCGAAACTCTAGGGTCAAGGAGACTCACGCGCATGTCCGCCGTCGCCACGCCGCCCGAGATCCGCCCCACGGACTTCCTCGCGATCGACCATCTTCTCTCCGACGAGGAGCGGGACATCCGCGACACGGTGCGGGCGTTCGTGCGCGATCGCGTCGTGCCGTACGTCGGCGAATGGTTCGAGGAGGCGACGATCCCGCTCGAGCTGGCGAAGGACCTCGGCCGGCTCGGCGTCCTCGGCATGCACCTCGACGGCTACGGGTGCGCCGGCGCGAGCGCGACGGCGTACGGCCTCGCCTGTCTCGAGCTCGAGGCCGGCGACAGCGGCGTGCGGAGCCTCGTCTCGGTCCAGGGGTCGCTGGCCATGTACGCGATCCATCGCTGGGGCTCCGAGGAGCAGAAGCGCGAGTGGCTGCCGCGGATGGCGGCCGGCGAGGCGCTCGGCTGCTTCGGCCTGACCGAGCCCGACTCGGGGTCGGACCCCGGCTCGATGCGCACACGCGCACGCCGCGACGGCGAGGACTGGGTCCTCCACGGGCAGAAGATGTGGATCACGAACGGGTCCGTCGCCGAGGTCGCCGTCGTGTGGGCGCGCACGGACGACGGTGTCCGCGGCTTCCTCGTCCCCAAGGGGACCAAGGGGTTCACCACGCAGGACATCCACCGCAAGCTCTCGCTGCGCGCGTCGGTGACCTCGGAGCTGCTGCTCGACGACGTCCGCCTGCCCGCCGATGCCGTGCTTCCCGAGGTGTCGTCGTTGAAGGGGCCGCTCTCGTGCCTGAACGAGGCCCGCTACGGGATCGTCTGGGGCGCGGCCGGCGCCGCCCGGGCGTGCTTCGAGTCCGCGCTCGAGTACAGCAAGGAGCGCGTGCAGTTCGGCAAGCCGATCGCGTCGTTCCAGATCCAGCAGCAGAAGCTCGCCACGATGGCGCTCGAGGTGAACCGCGCGACGCTGCTGGCCCTGCACCTGGGGCGGATGAAGGACGAGGGTCGCCTGCGGCCCGAGCACGTGAGCATGGGCAAGCTCGGCAACGTGAACGCGGCGCTCGAGGTCGCGCGGACGGCGCGGCAGGTCCTCGGCGCGAACGGCGTCACGCTCGAGTACCCGGTGATCCGCCACATGAACAACCTCGAGTCGGTCGTCACCTACGAGGGCACGGCGGACGTTCACGCGCTCGTCATCGGCGGCGCGCTGACGGGGATCTCGGCCTTCCGATGATGCGGACGGCTGCTCCCGGGACGACGGCCCAACACGCGCTCGACGGCCTGCGGCACGCGATCGTCTCCGGCGAGCTGCGCCCGGGCCAGCGCGTTCGTCAGGAGGAGATCGCCGAGGGGTTCGGCGTCAGCATCGCCCCGGTCCGCGAGGCGCTCCGCGTCCTCGAGCAGGAGGGCCAGGTGACCTACCAGCCGCGGCGCGGCTACTTCGTGACCGAGCTGCGCATCGAGGACCTCGAGGAGATCTACGAGCTGCGTCAGGTGCTCGAGGAGCGCGCCGCTCGGCGCGCTCTGCCCACGCTCGACGAGGACGCGCTCGAGCGCATCGCGCTGGCGGCCCGGGACTGCGTCGAGGCGGCCGAGGCGGGCGACGTCGCGGCCGAGCTCGAGGCGAACCGGCGCTTCCACTTCGCCGTGCTCGAGGCGCCCGGCGAGGTCCACTCGCTGCGGGTCATCCGCCTGCTGTGGGACTCGACCGAGGCCTACCGCGCGATCTACTACAACTCGCCCGAGGAGCGGCGCCGGGCGGTCGAAGCGCACGACCGGATCATCGAGGCCATCCGCGACCGTGAGGCCGACCGTCTCGTCGCCGAGCTCGACGCCCACCGGAACCGGGCGCTGCAGGTCCTCAGGCGCATCCTCGCGCCCGACGGCGGCTAAGCGCACTCTCCGAACCGTTTCTCGCGGCGGTGGGAACGGTTCGATCGCAAGACGGCTGCTGCACCAATCCGGCCTTTGGCCGGCGTGTCTGCGCGATATGGACACGAATCACAACGCCCGCCCTAGACAGGCGCGAATCTGGGGGACAGTATAATGGTTTCTGGTCACCGGGCGACGGTGGAGCGTGGGCTGGGGCCAGGTGGATGGCGATCAACCACCAGAGGGAGAGAGAACGATGCATTCGTTCGTGGCGTCGACGGTCGTACCCGTTCTGGCGCTGTTCAAGGCGCAGGTGACCGACAGCTCCTTCCAGCAGGACATCTTCTACGCGCTGGCAACGGTCTGCCTGCTGTTCATCGTCGGGGCGATCGGCCTCATCGACGCGGGCCTCGTACGTCGCAAGAACCTTCTAGACACGTGGGTGCAGAAGATCGTCTGCGCACTGATAGCCGGTGGGGCGATGGCGATCGTCGGCTACGCCATCTGGGAGATCCAGTACTACAACGCGTTCGCGATCCCCAACCCGGTCAAGCAGGCCCTGAAGGACTGGTGGCTGTTCGGCCCCGACGTCACGACGTTCTCGCAGAACCTAGATCCGAAGCTGGCGCCCGAGGCGGACGTCTTCCAGATCTTCCTCGCGTTCTTCATGGCCTACGCCGCCGTCGGCGGGGCGCTGCTCCACTCCGCGGGGCTCGAGCGCGTGAAGGCCGCGCCGATGTTCATCATCTGCCTGGTCGCGGGCGGTCTCATCATCCCAATCGTCCTGTACCTGACGTGGGGGTCCGTGAGCCCGCTCACGAACGCCGGCGTCCACGACTACATCGGGGTCTACTCGCTCTACATCGTCGTCGGCGTCTGGGCGCTGATCATCGCGATGCGGGCGGGTCCGCGCATCGGAGCGTTCGCGACCGACCCGCGGACGATCGGCCCCGTGCCGCACAACCTGGGATGGAGCGCGGTCGGCGTCACGATCCTCATGTTCGCCGCGCCGTTCGCGTTCCTCGGGTGCGGGTTCATCATCCCCGACACGGGCTACTTCGGCATCTCGATGACCACGAGCGGGTTCGGCATCGTGCTGGTGAACATCTTCATGTCCTACATCGGCGGCGGCCTGGGCGGGGCGATCATCTCCTACCGGACGAAGAACCCGATCATGGGCCTGATCGGCGTGGCCGCGGGCTACATCGGCGCCGGGGCCTCGCTCGACATCGGGAAGCCGTGGCAGATCCTGATCGTCTCGTTCATCGCCTCGTTCGTCGTCTACGGCGTGTACCTGCTGCTCTACCGGCTCCGCATCGACGACAAGAAGATCGTCCCGCTGGCGCTCGGCGGCGGCATCTACGGCGCGATCGCCGGCGGCGTCGTCGGCTGGGGCGACAAGACCGGCGGGTACTTCGGCCTGACGGGCAAGTACGCGCTGCAGAACGCCACGATCAACGTCGGCTGGCAGGCGATCGGCGTCATCGTCACGGTGGCGATCGCGCTCGTCAGCGGACTCGTCGTGATCCTCGGGCTCGAGAAGACGATCGGATTGCGCGTCAAGGACGAGGAGGAGGTCGCCGGCCTGGACGAGACGTACTGGGGCTCGCCTCCGCCCCCGTACGCGGACACCCCGCACCGCGAGGGCACCGTGCCCGGGCCGCTCCCGGGCGGCGGTGGGCGACCGGTCGCCGGCGGGGTCGGCGTCCTCCAGGACAAGCCGTAGGGAGCTCGGGTCCAGTGAGACACGCGGCCGCCCCGGGGACGAGCGCCCCGGGGCGGCCGTCTCGCATCTGCTGTTGATACGTTTCTAACCCACGGACCCATTCGCACGTCCAGAACGCTCACACGCCGAGGCATCGAGGTCATCTCATGAGCACCACCGAGCAGCCCACAACCGACGCCGCGCCCTCTCCGGCGCTGCCCGACGGTCCGCGTGGCCTGCTGATCGGCGGCGAGTTCGTCGACGCGGCCGACGGCGCGACGATGGCCGTCCACAACCCCGCGACGGGCGAGGTGATGGCCGAGGTGGCCGTCGCCGGCCAGGAGGACGTCGACCGCGCCGTCCGCGTGGCGCGGGACGCCTTCGTCGGCGCCTGGCGCGACGTCACGCCGTCGGCCCGCGGCAAGATCCTGTGGCGCCTCGCGGACCTGCTCGAGGAGAACGCCGACGAGCTCGCGCTGATCGAGAGCCTCGACAACGGGAAGCCGCTCGCGGAGGCGCGGGGCGACCACGGCTTCTCGGCGGAGGTCTTCCGCTACTACGCGGGGGCGGCGACGAAGATCGACGGCCGCACCGTGACGCCCTCGGCCCCGGGTCCGTGGCACGCGTACACCCGGCGTGAGCCGCTCGGCGTCGTCGGCCAGATCATCCCGTGGAACTTCCCGCTGATGATGGCTGCGTGGAAGGTCGCGCCGGCGCTCGCGGCGGGCAACACCATCCTGCTGAAGCCCGCCGAGCAGACGCCGCTCTCGGCCCTCCGGCTCGGCGAGCTGTTCCTCGAGGCCGGCCTGCCGCCCGGCGTCCTCAACATCCTGAACGGCGACGGTGCGGTGACGGGCGCCGCGATCGCGGGGCACGACGGCGTCGACAAGATCGCCTTCACCGGATCCGCGGAGACCGGCCGGAAGATCGTGCACGCGGCGACCGGCAACCTCAAGAAGGTGACGCTCGAGCTCGGCGGCAAGTCGCCGAACGTCGTGTTCGCCGACGCCGACCTCGAGGCCGCGACCGCGGGCGCCTCGGCGGCGATCTTCAGCCACATGGGCGAGGTGTGCATCGCCGGCTCCCGCCTCTACGTGCAGGAGGACGTCTTCGACGACGTGCTCGCCGGCGTCGCCGACAACGCCCGCGCGCTCAAGGTCGGCCCCGGCACCGACCCGGGCACGCAGCTCGGGCCGCTCGTCTCCGTCGAGCAGCTCGCCCGCGTGACCGGCTACATCGAGGACGGCCTCCGCGGGGGGGCGCGCGCGCTCGCCGGCGGCGCCCGCCACGGCGACCGCGGCTACTTCGTCGAGCCGACCGTGCTCGTCGACGTCGAGCCGGACGCCCGCGTCGTCCGCGAGGAGATCTTCGGCCCGGTCCTCGTCGCGCGTCCGTTCAAGGACCCGGAGGACCTCGCGCGCGAGGCCAACGACACCCGCTACGGCCTCGCGGCCGGCGTGTGGACGAAGGACCTCTCGAAGGCCCACCGCGCCGCGGCCGAGCTGCAGGCCGGGATGGTCTTCATCAACACCTACGGCGCGATCGACCCGTCGCTGCCGTTCGGCGGCTACAAGGAGTCGGGCTGGGGCCGGGAGCTCGGCCCCGACGGCCTCGACCCGTACCTGCAGACGAAGACGGTGGTGGTGGCGCTGTAGGGGGCCGCTCGGCGAGTGGCGGCAGCGGGAACAACGACGCCACGAAGGAGGAGGCCGAGGCGCTCGCGGGCTCCTCACGCCGTCGCGCCGCTCGAACAACGACGGCCACGAAGGAGGGAGGCCGAGCTCTCGCGGCGCTCCTCACGCCGTCGCGCCGCTCGAACAACGACGCCACGAAGGAGGGAGGCCGAGGCGGTCGCGGCGCTCCTCGCGCCGTCGCGCCGCTCGAACAATTGCGGCCACGAGGACGGAGGCCGGGGCGCTCGCGGGCGCTCAGCTCCGCCGTGGGGGAGCATGCATAACGTCGACAACGCCGCGCCCCGGAGCTCGAGGTCGCCGTTTCTGCACGCCTGGCGTGCATTTCGTCGACGAACCTGGACGCGGACGCAGCCGGTCGACGTTGTGCACGCGCGCCGGGCCAGGCGTCGAGACTGGAGGATCGCGCACGCTATTCGTGCACATCCCTCCACCACCCGCGAGCCGCCCGGCAGGGCGCGGCCGCGGCGGCCGCGCCCACCCCCTCGTGGCCGCCGTTGTTCGGGCGGCACACCGGCCGCGGCGGAGCGAGGAGCGGCGCGGCGGAGTGAAGCGGCGGCGCAGGGCGGCTGGGGCGGAGCAGAGCGGCGCGGCTCAGCCCGCCGCCAGCCGCGACAGCAGCAGCTCCCGGAAGCGGTCGGCGTCGACGTCGACCGCGACCTGGGGGAGACCCGCCCCTTCGCCGTCGTGACCGTCGAACCCGCACACGGTCTGCGCGCGGCCGATCCCGCAGCCGGTGTCCACCTCGACGCTCGCGGGCCGCGTCGAGATCAGCGTCGGGTCGACGAGCGACGCGAGGACCAGTGCGTCGTGGAGCGGCCAGCCGCCCGGAGCATGGTCCCCGTAGCCCATGACGATCTCGGCGAGGAGCGCGCCGCGCTGCGAGCCGGCGTGCAGGTCGGTCAGAGCGCGGTCGTCGAGCGTCGCGCGTGTGGTGACGCCGAGCCCCACGAGGCAGATGTCGAGCCCCGACCCGGCGAGCACGCGTTGCGCGGCTTCGGGGTCGGCCCAGACGTTGAACTCGGCGACCGGGGTGATGTTGCCGCCGCCGACCGCGCCGCCCATGACGACGAGCCGGCCGATCCGCTCGGCCAGATCGGGACAGACGGCGAGGAAGAGCGCGACGTTCGTGAGCGGCCCGAGCGCCGCGATCGTCACCGAGCGGTCAGGGGCCTCGCTCACGACACGGGCGAGCGTCTCGATCGCGCTCTCCGCGCTCGCGCCGTGCGCGGGCTCGGGCAGCCTGACTCCGCCGAGGCCGTTGGGGCCGTGCAGAGGCGGGTGCCGCGCGGGCCGGCGCACCAGCGCGCGGGCGGCGCCTGCGGCGACCGTGATGTCGTCGCGGCCGAAGGCGTGGAGGAGCCGCAGCGCGTTGTCGGTCGTGCGCTCGAGGGAGACGTTGCCCGCGACGGTCGTCACCGCCCGGACGTCGAGCTCGGGGCTCGCGAGAGCGAGGGCCAGGGAGACCGCATCGTCGATGCCGGGATCGCAGTCGATCACCAGCGGCGTCGGCATCAAGGTCGGGGGCCGTCGCGGTGGGCGGCAATCATGGATCGATTCTACCCTCGGCGGCGAATTTCGGTGCCAGCAGCGCCGTCGTTCTTGACCGGAACCGCCGATACCCGCTACGATCGAAACGAATCAAGCCGCAGTTCGAGGCGCGAGCGACGAAGCTACAATCCCCGCGCGAATCGTTTCGAACGTTGGAGACCCGAGGAGCGAGAGACCCCATGCCAGACTACGACCCGACGGCCCCGAACGCACGAAGGTATCCCCGCGTGATCACGATGGACGAGATCACCGCGATGCCGCGACTCGAGTTCAACACGGGCATCGACACCGCCATCTTCCTGTCGCGCGAGCGCGACGACGCCCGCTACTTCCGTCAGGGCGTGTGCTTCCAGGAGCCAGACCACGGGGACTACCACTGGGAGCAGACCAACTTCGACGAGACGCACTACTGCCTGAAGGGCAAGATCCGCCTTCGCGTCCGTGACGCGAGCGACCGCGAGGTCGTGCTCGAGGCGACCCAGGGGGAGCACATCTACCTGCCGGCCGGCTACGCCTACACCCTCGAGGCGACCGGCGTCGAGACCGCGTTCTTCTGGACGAGCGGTCCCTCGCCGCGCGCGGGCCTCGTCGAGGCGCCGGAGTACAGCGCCCAGCTCAAGTCGCTGAGGAACTGAGGGGAGATCGATGGCCGTACGAGAGATCACCGCCAGCATGACCGCGCCCCTCCGAGGCGCGAAGCGCTGGGCCTACCTGAGCCGCGCGAAGACCATCCGCGTCGCGACGACGAACGACGACGGCTCGATCTACCTCTCGCCGCTGTGGCACGTCGTCGAGGGCGAGCACCTGTACATCCCGGTCGACGCGGCGAGCCGCCACGGCGCGAACTTCGAGTCGGGCCGGCCGCTGGCGGCGCTCGTCGACGCCGGCGACGAGTTCGCGACGGTCGCCGGCGTTCGCATCCTCGGCACGACGTCGCTCGTCGAGGATCCCGAGCTCGTCGAGCGCCTGCAGGACGCCCTGTTCGAGAAGTACTTCCACGTCGGCCATCCCTATGCCGAGGCCTACTTCGAGTTCGGCGAGTTCGCGGGCCGGAGGTTCTTCGAGCTCGTGCCCGACAAGATGATCGGCTGGGACTCCCGCGAGACGACGATGCCACAGAGCCCCGAGTCCCGCGTCCTGCCGGACGCGGTCGGCGATCGCCTCGTCGGCCCGAGCACGAACGGGACGTCGCAGAGCTCATGAGCACCAACGGACAGTCGGCGCTCCGCGTCCTCATGATCGGCGAGTCCTGGATCAAGCACACCGTGCACATGAAGGGCTTCGACTCCTTCCAGACGACCGAGTACGAGGAGGGCGCCCGCGTCTTCCTCGACTCGCTCGCCGCCTCCGGCCCCCAGGTGACCTACCTCCGAGCGCACGAGATCTCGAGCCGCTTCCCCACGAGTCACGAGGAGCTCGAGCAGTACGACGTCGTGATCATCAGCGACGTCGGGGCGAACTCGTTCCTGCTCACCGACGACACGTTCCTGCGCTCCGAGCGCACGGTCAACCGGCTGGCGCTGCTCGCCGAGTACGTGGAGGCCGGCGGCGGCCTCGTGATGGTCGGCGGCTACCTCTCCTTCTCGGGGATCGACGGCCGGGCCCGCTTCGGAGCGAGCCCGCTCGCGCCGGTGCTCCCCGTGCACGTGCTCGACCACGACGACCGCGTCGAGGTCCCGGAGGGCTTCGTCGCCACGATCGACGCGCCGGACCACGAGGTCCTCGGCGGGACGCCCGCCGAATGGCCGATGCTGCTCGGCTACAACCGCGTGATCGCGAAGTCGGAGAGCACGGTCGTCGCGAGCTGCGGGAGCGACCCGCTGCTCGTGGTCGGACGGGCCGGCGCCGGGTCGACGGTGGCGTTCGCCTCCGACCTCGCGCCGCACTGGGCGCCGCCGGAGTTCCTCTCCTGGCCTCACTATGCGCGCCTCTGGGCGTCGATCGTCGAGTGGGCCGCGAGCGGCAAGACGGCCGCGGTGTAGATAAGCTCGAAGGAGGGTTATGGAGGGAGGAGAAGGGTTGAGCACGAGCGTTACGAGCCGGCGTCGACCGACGATGAAGGACGTGGCCCGGCACGCCCGCGTGTCAGTGAGCACGGTCAGCTACGTGCTGAACGACAGCGGCCCCGTCGCCCCCGAGCGGCGGGCCCGCGTGCTCGACGCGATCCGCGTCCTCGAGTACGCGCCGAACGAGTCGGCGCGGAGCCTCAAGCGCCGGTCGGCCTCGACGATCGGCCTCGTCGTCCCCGACCTCGCCAACCAGTTCTTCGCCCTCGTGGCCGAGGGCGTGGAGAAGGCCGCGTCCGCCCGGGACGTCCTCGTCGTCCTGTGCGCGCCCGAGGCGACCGACACGCCCGAGCCCCACCACGCGAAGCTGCTGCGCAGCCAGCGCCTGGTCGGCGTCGTCTACCTGTCAAGCGCCGGGACGACCGCGAGCGCGCTCCTCGAGCTCGCCCGGTCGGGGCCCGTCGTCCTCGTCGACGAGCACCACCCGGGGTTCGACCTTCCCGCCGTCGTCGCCGACTCGCGGACCGGCGCGCGGGAGGTGGCCCAGCATGTCCTCGGTCACGGTCACGAGCGCCTGGCGATCATCGGCGGCCCGACGGCGCTGTGGACGGGACAGCAGCGCCTCGCCGGCTACCGGGAGGCGATCGCCGCCGCGGGGCTCGACCCCGATGCCATCCCCGTCCTCGTCGGCGACTACCGCCAGCCCTCGGGTCGCGAGCTCGCCGCGCGGGCGCTCTCCGGCCCCGAGGACACCTGGCCCACCGCGCTCCTGTGCGCGAACGACCTGATGGCGATCGGAGCGCTCGAGCACGCGCGGTCCATCGGGCTGCGGGTTCCCGAGGACCTGAGCATCGTCGGGTTCGACGACCTCCCGTTCGTGTCGCTGCTCACGCCGCGCCTGACGACGGTGCGCCAGCCGGCCCGCGACATGGGCGAGCGCGCGTTCACGGTGCTCTTCGACCTCCTCGACGGCAAGCCGCCGGCCGAGCCGCTGGAGCTCCATCCCGCCACGGTCCAGATTCGCGACTCGGTCGCGCCGCCGGCCCGGCGGTCGTGACGTTCGACCGGACTCCGCACGTCATCGTCGTCGGCGCGATCAACGTCGACCTCGTGGTCGCCGCGGCGCGGCTGCCTGCGCCGGGCGAGACCGTTGTCGGCGACGGCGTCGAGCGCCACGGCGGCGGCAAGGGCGCGAACGCCGC
>JAOPZQ010000077.1 GCA_025964075.1 Solirubrobacterales bacterium
TGCCCCGGGAGCGGGGGAAGCAGGGGGCACACCGCGCGCGCTCCGACTTCCGCGACGGCTTGCACGTGCGCAACGTCGGGACGCATGCACTCCTCGCCCAGCGCCCGCAGCAGGCGGTCGAGCAGCAGCGGGTTGCCGCCCGTCAGGACCCGGCACTCCGTCGCGAAGGCCTCGTCGGGCACCGCGTGCAGCTGCCGGCCCAGGAGCTCCGCGACGGCGGTGTCACTCAGCGCGCGCGGCTTGACCGACCGCGCGAGCGGGTCCGCGGCGAGCTGGGCGAGGATCGCGTCCGTCGGCTCGGTGGCGCGCACGCAGCAGGCGACGAGCACGCGCAGACCCTCGAGGCGGCGCACGAGGTAGCCGAGAAAGCGCACCGATGCGGAGTCGCACCAGTGCAGGTCGTCGACCGCGAGCAAGAGCGGGCCGCCGGCGGCGAGGTTGACAGTCAGCCAGTACAGGCCGTGCAGGACTGCGAACGACGGGTCCTCCGGCGCCTCGCCTCGGCCGAAGACGCTCCGTGCCGGCGCCGCGGGTCCCGCCAGGAGCCGCTCCGGGTCCGCGACCACGCTCGCTTCGAACAGCTGGCGCACGAGCCCGAACGCGAGCTCCCGCTCCAGCCCGCCGCGCCCGTGGAGGACCCGGAAGCCATCCGCCGCCGCCCACTCCCGCGCCTCGCCGAGCAGCCGCGTCTTGCCGATGCCGCGGGGGCCTTCGATGAGCACGAGCCGCGCCTGCCCGGCCGCCGCCTCCCCAACCAGCGCCGTCAGCGCGGCGAGCTCCCGATCGCGTTCCAGCAGGGATCCCACTGTCACGCCCGCGCTTATAGCGTGCGCCACCGTGATCCGCACGCTCGATCGCCAGCGCGAAAAGCAGGCCCGGCGTCCCCGCGCCGTCCAAACCGTGTGCCGAACCGTGTTCCCGACTCGGCAGATTCTGGAGCGGCTCGCGAGCGTGTGCCCGTAGACGAAGAGGTTCGGGGCCAGAGGTACCGATACGGGTTTAGGCTCGGAGAACGAAAGGTTTCGCCTAGGCGGTTGGTCACCGGTTCGACTTGATGCGAACAGGGGACGCCGACGGTATCGGGGGAGCTTGATGCGAGAAGGCGGAACGAACAGCGGTCATCAGCCAGCCGCCGCCGCGTGCGAGCTGCTCGGCGCAAGTCTCCCCAAACTGACCAGATCTAAGGTGATTTGGGGAGACCTGACAGGCCCAAAACGCCCGTAAACACTGGGGATGGCGTCCTCCGCTAAGCATCATGATCCGCGTGTCGGGGGTTCGAGTCCCTCGTCCGGCATGATCCTCGCAAACTGAGCGGATCCTGTGACACAGCGCGGGCGGCGGGGTCAGGGGAGCTTCTGCAGCCCGGAGCCGGCAAGCAGGTAACCGGGGGCGACGGTGGCGGCATCTGCCCGTACCAGCTCGAGCAGTGCGGCGCCGGCGACCTCTGGGGTGAGCGGCTCGCCCATCTGCTGGAGGTACTCCGACTCGGACTGCCCGTTGCGAGCCGCGTACGCCTGGACCGCCGGCCGACCGAGGTCGGTCAGCGGGGTGATCCGGGGCAGCACTGCGGTGAAGGTGATGCCCAAGCCCGCGCGCTTTGCCTCGTCCTGGGCGTACGCCGTGATGAAGATCTGGGTGGCCTTGGCGCCGGCGTACCCGCCGCTGAGCGGTGACCCGGCCACCGCGGCGCCGCTGCTGACCACGACCACCCTGCTGCCCGGCCGCAGCGGCTCGAGCAGAGCCTCGCGCAGCCAGTGGAACGATCCGGACATCGGTGTGCCAGTTGACGGAGAACGTCTCCCACGTCTGATCTTGGAGCCGGCGCATCACAGGGTTGGCGCCGGCGACCAGGACGAGAACGTCCGGCCCATAGCGGTCGAGGAGGCTGCCTGCCGCCGTCGCGTCGGCCGCATCCGCGACCTCGGTCCGGATGTTCGCGCTGGTGGTGGCCAGCTCGGCAAGCGCCGGGCCGGTCCGGGCGACCGCGACCACCGGAGCACCCGCCTCGGCGAACGCGCGAGCGATTCCACGCCCGAGGCCGCGGCTGGCCCCGACGACGAGGGTGGCCCTGCTCGACACGTCACTCATCGTGGCCTGCTTCCGTTGCGTGTCGATGCGTGGACTGGCTGTCGTACTCGTCGTGGCGGCGCCACCAGAAGCCCGCCTCCTCGTTGCGTCCGAGCGGCGCGCGGTCGAGCCACTGCTGCATGCTCCAGAGGCCGTCCACGCCGCGCTCGTACGCCGAGTAGGTGTGGTAGACGACGCCATCCTCGAGCGCGAACGCGCTCACGCCGGGCCCCTCTCGCCGGTACGTCGCAAAGTCTGTTCCAACCGTCGACGCCCACTCGGCGAGCACGGGACTCTCCTCGGTGGGCCGAAAGTCCACCTCGCGGAAGTTGTACTCGACGGCCCCCGACTGCCACTGCTCCTCGGTGTGCGACACGTCGAAGTCGTAGTTGAAGTCGCTGTCGAACGAAGACGCCCAGGGAAAGCTCCAGCCCATCCGCCGCTTGTACGCCTGCAGTTTCGCCAGCGGAGCCCGCGACACCGCGAAGAGCGTGACGTCGTGATTCGCGAGGTGGACGACGGAGCCGTCGAAGCCGTCCGCGATCGCCGAGCAGGACGGACACCCTGCGGTGTACTCGGGCCCGAACATGAAGTGATAGACGAGGAGCTGGGAGCGTCCTCCGAAGAGATCGGCGAGGGACGCCGTCCCCTCGTCCGTCTCGAAGCGGTACTCCTTCTCGATTCGAACCCACGGCAGCTCCTGCCGCCGCCGCGCGAGCTCGTCGCTACGCCGCGTCAGCGCCTTCTCGGCCTCGAGCAGCTCGAGCCGGGCCGCAAGCCACTCCTCACGGGTTGCAGTCTTGTGATCGGTCATGGTTTCTCTCCTTCTTTCGTTGTCACAGCGGGCTTGGCCCGTGGCGCCGATGGCGCCTCACATCGATGGCACGAGTCCGGGAACCGACCCAGGATGCGGCGGCGAGCCCGAGCTTCGCCGTCGGCGCGGCTGCCGTCGCGGTCGTCCTCGCGCTCGCATGTGCTCACGCCGCGACGGACACTGCTTGCAGGAGCGCCGCGTTCTCGCGCTCGAGCGTCTTGGCCGCACCGCTGCGCCAGCTCTCCGCCATGGACGCTGACATGGGATCGGGGAAGATGTCCTCCTCCCCGTTCTCCACTCCGTCGAAGATGCCTCGCGCAACGGACTCCGGAGAGGCCTTCGGTATGTCGAGGCCTCGCGTCATATCCGTGTCGACGGGGCCGGTCAGGACGGCATGGACGCTCACGCCCCCTCCGGCCAGAAGAGCGCGCAGCGACTGTGACAGGGAGAACGCGGCCGCCTTTGAGATCGAGTAGGCCGGAATGAGCGGCAAGGCGGCAAAGGCCGTCACCGACAAGACGTTGGCGATGGCCCCCTGGGACCGAGTCAGCAACGGCAGGAAGGCCTGGGTCACGCCATACGTGCCGAAGAGGTTGACGGCGAGGTGCTGTTCGAGCGCGGCACGATCGCTGAGGTCGTCGTACAGCGCCAGGCCGGCGTTGTTGATGAGGAGATCGAGAGACTCAACGCTCTCGACAGCCGCCTGAATCTGCGCGGCGTTGGTCACGTCCAGGGCCAGGGGCTTGACGCGCCCATCCGAGTGGACCAAGGGTTGGCGCGTACCGGCATACACCCGCTTCGCGCCTCTCCTCAAGGCTTCCTCGACCAGCGCCTGTCCGATGCCGCGATTGGCGCCGGTCACCAGAACTGCCCGGTCTGCGATCGTCATACGTCCTCCTAGCGGTTGGCGGCTGGTTGACTCATCTGGTGTTGCTCGTTCGTGGTCGTCACCTCTGTAGGCGTCGGGATGCCGCGAAATTGAGCGACGAATTTGCGCGCCCCGCGACGTCTGTACTCGTGATGGCCATGAACGGAGGCTTCAATGCGAGGATGCGGACGTGACCGAACGCGCGCTCACGCTGGCTCGCGCCGGGGACGAGAACGCGTTCCGCGAACTGACCGAGCCCTACCGGCATGAGCTGCAACTGCACTGCTACAGGATCGTCGGCTCGACTCAG
>JAOPZQ010000563.1 GCA_025964075.1 Solirubrobacterales bacterium
CTTCTCGATCGAGGCCGACAGCTTCATGCGCCACATGAACCGGGTGCTCGTGGGGACGATGCTCGAGGCGGCCGTCGGTGTCCGCACGGTCGAGTCGTTCGTCGCGCTGCTCGCCGGCGCCCCCCGCAGCGGGGCGGGCGCCACGGCGCCCGCCCACGCGCTCTACCTCGTGGGTGTCGGCTACGGCGGCGAGCCGGTGCTCAGCCGAGGCGGCGGGGGCGGAACCGCCGGCCCCCGCAACTAGGATGGGGCAAGAGCCATGAAGGTCCTCCTCACCAACGACGACGGCATCGAGGCCGAGGGGCTGCAGGCCCTGCGCCGGGCGCTGCTCGCGGTGCCGGGGGTCGAGCTCGCGGTGATCGCCCCCGACGGCAACCGCTCGGCGATGGCGCGCTCGATCACGACCCGGCGCCCGCTGTGGGTGCAGGAGGTCGAGTTCCGCGACGGCACGGTCGGCTATGCGACCGACGGGACGCCCGTGGACTGCGTGCGGCTCGCCCGCCTCGGGCTCGTGGACGGGTTCGAGGCGGAGCTGATCGTCGCCGGGATCAACCACGGCTCGAACCTGGGTGACGACATCACGTACTCGGGCACGGTCGCCGCCGCGCTCGAGGCGGTCGTCCTCGGGCTGCCCGGCATCGCCGTGTCGCAGCAGTCGCGCGCGCGGGAGCTCGACTTCCGCTTCGGCGAGGCCTTCGACTTCGGTCCCGCGGCCGCGTTCGCGGCCCGGATCGTGCAGGAGATCGAAAGCGTGCCCCTGCCCGACGGCACCCTGCTGAACATCAACGTCCCCGGGACGGATCCCGACGGCGTCGAGGTCACTCGGCTCGGCAAGCGGATCTACCGCGACGAGCTCGTCCTCGAGGACGAGGACCAGAACGGCCGGCGCCAGTTCCGGATCTACGGCGAGAGCCCCGACCACGTCCGCGAGGACGGGACCGATCTCGCGGCGGTGGCCGCCGGTCGCATCGCGGTCACCCCCGTCCACTTCGACCTGACCGACCGCGCGGGCCTCGACGCGCTCGCGCGCTACGACCTCGCCCGCCTGGTGGCGCCCGCGGCCAAGGAGGTGGAATGAGCGTAAAGCAGGACGTGGCGAAGCGCATCGAAGAGCTCCGCGGGCTCATCAACTACCACTCGCATCGCTACCACACGCTCGACGACCCGGAGATCGGCGACGACGTCTACGACGCGCTCTACAACGAGCTGAAGGCGCTGGAGGAGGAGCACCCCGAGCTCGTCACACCCGACTCGCCCACCCAGCGCGTGGGCGAGGAGCCGATCTCCAAGCTCGAGAAGGTCCGGCACCCGCAGCCCATGCTCTCGCTCGCGAACGCGCGCTCGGAGGAGCAGCTCCGCGAGTGGGTCAAGCGCATGAAGAACCATCTCGCGCGCGAGGGCATCGAGGAGGCCGAGTTCGAGTACGTCGCCGAGCCGAAGATCGACGGTCTCGCGATCTCGCTCGTCTACGAGAACGGCACGCTGACCCGGGGCGCGACGCGCGGCAACGGCGAGGTCGGCGAGGACGTCACGCACAACCTGCGCACGATGCCGACGATCCCGCTGAAGATCGAGGGGGACGACGTCCCGCCGATGATCGAGGTGCGGGGCGAGGTCTACATGTCGCTGTCCGACTTCGCGGCGCTGAACGAGCGCCGGGCCGAGCGCGGGCTCTCCACGTTCATGAACCCCCGGAACTCCGCGGCGGGGACGATCCGCCAGCTCGATCCGAAGCTCGCCGCCGACCGGCCGCTGTCGATGTGGAGCTACGGCGTCGGAGCGACCGACGGGATCTCCTTCGCCACCCACTGGGAGGCGCTGACCTGGCTGCGCGAGCACGGCTTTCGCGTCAACGGGGACGTCAAGCTGCTCGCGACCGAGGACGACCTCGTCGCCCAGTGCCTCGACTGGGAGCGCCGCCGCGGCTCGCTCGACTTCGAGATCGACGGCGTGGTCGCGAAGGTCAACCAGTTCGAGCTGCAGCGGCGCCTCGGCACGGTGGGCCGCGACCCTCGCTGGGCGGTCGCGTGGAAGTTCCCGCCGACCACGGCGACCACGACGCTCAAGAGCATCGAGTGGAACCCCGGCAAGTTCTCCGACCTGCACCCGGTCGCCGTGCTCGAGCCCGTGCACGTGGGCGGCGTCACGGTCAAGCTGGCGACGCTCCACAACGAGGAGGACATCCTCCGCAAGGACATCCGCCCCGGCGAGGAGGTGATCGTCCTGCGCGCCGGCGACGTGATCCCGCAGGTGCTCTCGCCGGCCCCGCACGTGGCCGAGCACGCCGACCGCCCCGCGCCGCCGCGCCCGCCCGAGCGCTGCCCGGTCTGCGACACGCCGACGATCAAGCCCGAGGGCAGCGTCTTCACGAAGTGCCCGAACCTCGTCTGCCCCGGCCGGCGCTGGCAGCTGCTGAAGGCGTTCGCCGGCGTCATGGACATCGACGGCCTGGGGGAGAAGCAGGTCGGTCACTTCCAGAGCCTCGGCTGGGTGAACACCGCCGCCGACTTCTACCGCCTCACGGCCGAGCAGATCGCCGAGCTCGACGGCTTCGGCGAGGTCTCCGCGGGCAAGCTCGTCGAGGCGATCGAGCGCTCGAAGGAGCGGCCCTTCGGCATCGTGCTGTTCGCGATCGGGATCGAGGGCGTCGGCTACGTGACGGGACGCAGCCTCGCGCAGCGCTTCGGCACGATCGACCGGCTCCTCGCCGCCACTCCCGAGGACATCGCGCAGACGCCCGGCGTCGGCCCGAAGACCGCCCAGCTCATCCACGACCAGCTCGCCGACGAGCAGATGCGGGCGCTGATCGACGACCTCCGCGGTCTGGGACTGACCTTCGAGCAGGAGGGCGCGCCGCCCGGCGAGGGGCCGCTGGCCGAGAAGACGTTCGTGCTCACCGGGACGCTCCCGGACCTGACGCGCGAGGAGGCGACCGAGCGGATCATCGCCGCCGGCGGCCGCGTGACCTCGTCGGTCTCGAAGAAGACCGACTACGTCGTGGCGGGCGACAGCCCCGGATCGAAGCTCGAGAAGGCGGAGCGCCTCGGCGTCAGCGTCCTCGACGAGCCCGGACTCCTCGCGCTGCTGCCTCAGCCCGCGTAGCGGGCGAGCGCCACCGTCATCCGGTCCTGCAGGCCCTTGGCGAAGACGGGGGAGATCCGGTTCATCAGGAACGCGAACGCGATCAGGTGGCCGTTCGCGGCGGTGCAGTAGCCGGCGAGGTTCGAGACGTCGTGGAGCGTGCCGGTCTTGCCGTGGCAGCGGCCGGCCGCCGCGGTGCCGCGCATGCGCCGGCGCAGCGTGCCGGTGCGGCCCGGGACAGCCAGCGAGTCGACGAACGGGCCGTCGTTCCGCTCCGAGCGCAGAAGCGCCACGATCTCGGCCGGACTCGTCCGGTCCCCGCGTGAGAGCCCGGACCCGTCGACGATCTGCGGGCGCAGGAAGAGGTCCTGCTGGAGGCGGTCGAGCACGACGCCGGCGCCGCCGGCCGTGCTCCCGCGGCCCGTCGCGGACGCCGAGAGGGCCTTGAGGAGCGTCTCGGCGAAGAAGTTGTCCGAGGGCGTGTTCGTCATCCGTACGAGCGTGGCCATCGGCGGCGAGGTGACGTGAGCGACGGCTTGCGCGTCGCTCGGCGCGGTCCCCGCGAACCCGCCTGCGCGCACGCGCACGCCCGCGTGCCGGAGCGCCACCGCCAACTGGGCCGCGGCGAAGGCGGCCGGATCGGGCTGGAAGCGGCCGTTGCTCGGGTTCAGCCCGCGGTCGAAGGCCAGGGCCGTGAACTGGCCCTCGTTGTCCGTGGAGACGCCGAAGTGCGACGACGGGCCGCCGCGGAGCGCGTCGAACCGGCTCTCGTCCCCGATCACGCGACCGACGACGCGGGTGATCCCGGCAGCGGCCACCTGGCCGGCGAGATCCTCCATCGTCGCGCCGGCGCCGTAGTACTTGCGCACGAACGCCTGCCCGCCGAACGTCGGGTCCCCGCCGCCGCGGATGTAGAGATCGCCGGGCAGCGTGCCGTCTGCCTGCACGGGGGCGGTGGCGAGCGCCGTGGTCGAGAACGTCCCGGTCGCGCCGAAGCGGGCCAGCGCGGTGGAGGTCGTGTAGAGCTTCTCGACCGAGGCGGGCATCCGCCGGACCCCGGGGCGCTGGGAGAACAGCGTCTGACCGGCGCTCAGGTCGACGACCAGCGCTCCGGAGGCGCCGCCGGCGCGGGCGGCGTTGAGCGACAGGACGCTCGTCAGCGAGGCCTGCGACGTGGCGGCCTGCGCCGCGGCGGCCGGGCCGGCGCAGAAGAGGACGAGCACGCATGCGAGGACCCGGACCACCGAACGCATTGAAACCGGTCAGGAGGCCGATTGTCGCGGTGCCAGCAGGAATAGACTTCGAATTTGTGGGCAAGGTCGTGAAGCTCGACGCCCAGGGATCGGGCCGCCGCGAGGCGGGCTCGGGCGCGTCGGCGGGGGCGCGGCGCCGGCGACGGTCGAAGACGGCGCTCGTCCTCGGGGGCGGAGGGTTCACCGGCGGCGTCTACGAGATCGGCGCCCTGCGCGCGCTCGACCTGCTCTCGGTCAATCGCACCGTGAACCAGTTCGACGTCTACGTGGGGACGAGCGCCGGCTCGCTCGTCGCGGCGATGGTGGCCAACGGCGTCACGCCGGAGGAGATGATGCGCGTGGTCTCCGGGCAGGTGCCGACGCCGTTCTCCGACGTCGACCTGGGGACGCTGCTGCGCCCGAACCTGCTCGAGTTCGCCCAGAAGCTCGCCCTGATGCCGCTGCGCCTCGCCCGGGTGGTTCGGGGCCTCGCGGGCCAGGTGGGCCAGCTCTCGGCGATGGACATCGTCCTCGGGCTCGCCGAAGGGCTCCCGTCCGGCCTGTACTCCGGCGCCGGCATCGAGTCCTACGTGCGCAAGGTCCTCTCCGACCCGGACCGCACCGACGACTTCCGCATGCTCGATCGCGAGCTCTACCTGGTCGCGACCGACCTCGACACGTGCGAGCGGATCGTGTTCGGCGAGGAGGGCTGGGACGACGTGCCGATCTCGACCGCCGTGCGCGCCTCGACGGCGCTGCCGATGGTCTACAAGCCGGCGAAGATCCGCGACCGGGAGTTCGTCGAAGGCGGGATCGTCTCGACGACGAACCTCGACATCGCGGTCGAGGCCGGCGCGAAGTTCATCGTCGTCGTCAACCCGCTCGTCCCCTACGTCAACGACTTCAAGAAGACGGTCGCGACGCTGGGCGGCTCGCGCCTGCGCCGGGTCTCCGACATGGGGTTCCCGCAGATCGGCTACCAGACGTTCAAGCTCCTGGCCTACCAGCGCCTGCACGAGATGGCACGCCAGTGGGAGGAGCGCTACCCCGGCGTGGACATCGTCCTGATCGAGCCCGAGCCGCACGACGAGCTCATGTTCCAGACGAGCGTCATGAACTTCGCCTCGCGCGTCGACATCGCGCGGCACGGCTTCCAGTCCGTGACGCTCAAGCTGGCCCACGACTACGAGTCGTTCAAGGTCGTCGCGGCCCGCCACGGCATCGAGATCTCCGCCACGCGGGTACGCAAGGTCGTCAAGCACTTCGGGGCCGAGCGCGAGCGCACGCGCGCGTGGCGGAAGATCCTCGAGCAGACGACGAACGCGGTGCTGCGGCAGAGCGCCGGAGAGTCATAAGTCCGGGGGGTTGACTCACCCCCTCTCGGTGGGGGAGGGTTGGCCCACGATGTCGCGCCGGTACTTCGTCCTTCTCGCGGCCCTGAGCGCCCTCCTCGTCGGGCCCGCCACCGCGCACGCCGGCCGCCTGATCGAGACGGGGCACGACGCCGACTTCCAGTGCGCTCGGCATGGCCTGCAGTGCCATTTCATCCGCGCCGCGATCGCCTACGTCCGCGCCGGTGCGCCGCATCCCGAGAAGCACGTGCTCGTGCTCGATCGCCTGGACAACGACCTCGCGGTGGCGATCGATCAGCAGTTCGGCCCGGGCACGGCGCTTCCCGTCGATCCGCGCTCGGCGACTTTCGCCAGCATCGGGCTGAGCACCAACGACTTCAGCGCGATCGCGGTGGCATCGGACATCACGTGCCCACCCGACACCCCGACCAACGGCTGCGACCTCAACGTGGGGAACCTGAACACGCCCGACTCCAACGCGATCGAGGCACGGACGGCCGACCTGGCATCGTTCTTCGCCGCCGGCGGCGGGATCTACATGGGCGCGGGCGCCGACAACGGCGACGGCCACTCCGGCGACGACTACTACCGAGCGGTCGACGCGCCCAAGGGCCTCGAGCTCTCGAACCCCGGCTTCAACTTCGGCCCCTTCCCCGTCTTCTCGCTGAACGCGAAGGGCCTCGCGCTCGGGATCGTGCCCGCCGACGTGACCTGCTGCCACCCGTGGAACTCGTTCATCCAGCCGCCGGCGGCGAGCCCGCTGCGAGTCGCCGAGACCGACAGCGCCGGCGGCTTCACGACGCTGTTCGCCGACACCGACGCGCCCAGGACCGCGATCGACTCGGGTCCGCCGGCCCTGACCCCGTCGACGTCGGCGACCATCGGCTTCCACACCCCCGAGAACCTGACGAGCTTCGAGTGCCAGCTGGACGGCGGCGCGTTCGCCGCGTGCGCCTCGCCCGCGACGTTCTCCGGGCTCCCCGAAGGTCGGCATCAGCTCACCGTCCGCGCCACCGATCTCGCCGGCAACGCGGAGATCACGCCGCCGAGCTTCGGGTGGACGGTTGCGTTCGACCGGGACGGCGACCACTTCACGCGCTTCAGCCCGCAGCCGGACTGCAACGACAACAACGCGCAGATCCATCCCGGAGCGACGGAGATCCCTGGCAACAAGGTGGACGAGAACTGCGACGGCATCGCGGCGCCGTTCGGCCGGGTCCGCACCGGCATCCGGTTCGCCTTCACTCCCGACCACCGCGTCGCGACGCTCGACGTCGTGCATGTCCCGTCCACGGCGACGGTGAAGACGATCTGCCGGGGCGGCGGCTGCGCGTTCGGGAGCCGGACGACGAGAAATCCCCATCGGACCGTTCACCTGGGCTCGCTGTTCCGCAGCCGCGCGCTGCATGTCGGCGCGCGGATCGAGGTCGACATCACGCAGTCGGGCCACATCGGCAAGGTCGAGCGCTTCACGGTCGTCTCGCAGGCGCTGCCGCACTTCCAGGATCTCTGCCAGCAGCCCGGCGCGAAGCCGACGCGGACCTGCTCGCTCTACAAGGGCGGCTGACCCAGCGCGGTCCGGACCGCGGTGAGGAGGCGGTCGGTCGCCGCCGCGTCCTGCACCTGGACGCGGACGTGGTCCGGGTCGCCCAGCGCGGAGCCCGGCAGCACGATGACCGCGAGCCGCCCGAGCCGGCCGGCCAGCTCCTCCCCGGAAAGCCCCGCCGCGCGCAGCCAGAGGACGTTCGCCTGGCTCGGGGCCGCGTCGAGCGGGAGGTCGTGGAGGGCGTCGAGGAGGCGGTCGCGCTCGACCGCCACCTGCCGGCGCCGCCGCGGGAGCAGGTCGGGGCCGCGGCGCACGGCCTCGAGCGCGCCCGCCTGGACCATCGTGCCGACGCCGAGCTCCGGCGCCAGGCGCTCGAGCAGGTCCTCGGCGCCCGGCGGCCCGAGCGCCCAGCCGCAGCGCAGCCCGGCGAGCCCGTAGGCCTTCGACAGCGTCCGGAACACGAGCAGACGCGGGTGCTGGTCGAGCAGCGTCAGCGTGGCGTCGACCGGTTCGGCGTCGACGTAGTCGCGCAGCGCCTCGTCGAGGAGGACCCACACGCGCTCGGGCACGGCCGCGATCAGCTCGCCGAGCTCGCCGACCGGCAGGAGCTCGCCCGTTGGGTCGTTCGGGTTGCAGAGCGCCACGACCCGCGTGCGCTCGGTGATCGCGGCCACGATGCGCTCGGCCGAGAAGCCGCCCTCGACCGGGACCGCCCGGGCGCCGGCGTCCCGCGCCATCCGCGGGAGCAGGCCGTACGAGGGCCAGGGCGTGACGAGCTCGTCGCCGGGCCCCAGCAGGGCGCGCGCGGCCGCGGTCAGGAGCTGCGCGGCGCCGTGGCCGACGACGATCCGCTCGGGCTCGAGCGCGTGGCGGTGGGCGAGCTCCCGCCGCAGCCGGCCGGCGTGCGGATCGGGCGCCCGCTCGAGGGAGCCCCGCGCGGCGAACGTGATCGCGGCGACGATGTCGGGGTGGGGGAGACCGGGCCACGTCGTCGCCGACAGGTCGAGCGGCTCGACCCGCGAGAGGGCCTTCTGGCGGCGCTCCTGGGCGTCGGCGCGCAGGGCGGCGCGGATCTCCTCGTCCGGTGTCTCGCTGAACTGCCTGTAGTAGTCGAGCAGGCCCACGCGCCCGGCCGGCTCAGAAGCCAAGGCCGAGCGGGACCAGCTCGGCGCCGCTGAAGAGCAGGAACCAAGCCCCGAACGCGATCGTCCCGGCGATGCACGTGTAGGCGAACATCCGGCTGAGGACGCCGGTGCGCTGGTCGTGGCCGGCGGCACGGCGCACCAGGATCCACGCGCGGTCGAGGTGCTTGCCGACGACCAGGCCGAGGATCAGCGAGAACATCAGTCCGGCGAACGCGCTGAGGATGCCGACGGAGACGTCCCCGGTCCAGTACTGCACGTGCGAGCCGACCCACAGCCAGCCGACGGGCAGCGGTCCCCAGAAGCTCAGGCAGACGAGCGCCATGAGCACGAGGAGGAGGACCGCGAGGCCCCCGTCGAACGCCTGGCGCCCCGCCGAGCCGAGCTCCGGCGCGGCCCGGTAGCGGACCGGGCGGGTGCCCGGCCGGCGGCCGACGAAGAGGCCGCCCGTATCGGTCGGATCGGTGCGCATGGAATGGACGAACGCCGCGACGGCACCCTCGCCGACCGCGGCCCGGCCCATGTTACCCGTAGTAGCTCAGCTCTGGTACAGCTCGTCGAAGAGCCCGCGATAGCGCTCGTTGACGACGTTCCGCTTCACCTTCAGCGTCGGGGTGAGCTCCCCGGTCTCCTGCGAGAGGTCGTGGTCGAGGATCACGAACTTCTTCACCTGCTCGACCTGTGCGTACCGCGCGTTTGCGCGGTCGAGCTCGGCCTGGATGAGCGCGTGCACTTCCGGGTCGCGGGCGAGCGCCGCGACGCTCACCTCCTCGATGCCGTGCTCGCGGGCCCACGGGACGATCTCCTCCTCGTCGAGCGTGATCAGGATGACCGGGTAGGGACGGCGGTCGCCGTGCATCACGGCCTGCGAGACCCAGCGCGTCTGCTTGAGGTCGTTCTCGATGTTCGCCGGCGTCAGGTTCTTGCCTCCGGCGGTGATGATGATGTCCTTCTTGCGGCCCGTGATCGACACGTAGCCGTCCCCGTCGATCGACGCGAGGTCGCCGGTGTGGAGCCAGCCGTCGACGACGGCGCCGAACGAAGCGTCGGCGTTGTTCCAGTAGCCGGCGAAGATGTTGCCGCCCTTGATGAGGAGCTCTCCGTCCTCGGCGATCTTCAGCTCGACGCCGGGCAGCGCCCGGCCCACCGTTCCGAACCGGTGGTTCTCGATCGTCGAGACGGTCGCCGCCGTGGCCGTCTCGGTCATCCCGTAGCCCTCGAGCACCGGCACGCCGCAGGCGTAGAAGAACTCGAGGATCTCCTTGCCGATGGGGGCGGCGCCGGTGACCGCCTGGCGGAGGTTCCCGCCGAACGCGGCGCGGACCTTGGAGAACAGCAGCCCGTCCGCCTGCTCGTAGCCGGCGCGCAGCGCGGCCGGCACCTCGGCTCCCGCGGCCTCGAGCTGCCGGACCTTCATCCCGACCTCCACCGCCTGGGCCAGCTGATCGGGGTCCGCGTGGGAGGTGACGAGCGTGTAGAGCTTCTCGAAGATCCGCGGCACCGACGGGAAGTACGTCGGCTTCGTCTCCGCGAGCTCGGGGATGATCAGCTTGGTGTCGCCGGTCCAGTAGGCGATCGCGCCGCCGACGTCCAGCGTCAGCAGCTGGATCAGCAGCGCGAACGAGTGCGCGAGCGGCAGGTACAGGTAGACCGACCCGCCGGCCTCGATCACGCTGACCTGCTCGCACATGTCGAGGATCGCGCGGTAGTTCCCGTGGGTGAGGACGCAGCCCTTGGGCGGCCCGGTCGTCCCCGACGTGTAGATGATCGTGAACGTGTCCTCGGGGCGTACCGCCGCGCTGCGCCGGCGAAGCTCCTGCTCGGGGACCTCGCGGCCTTGCTCGCGCAGGAGGGCCAGCGGCATGGCGGTCACGGTCTGCCCGTCCGGGTCGATCACGACGATGTGCTCGAGCGCGGGCAGCCGGTCGCGGACCGCGACGATCTTCGCCACCTGGGCGGCGTCCTCGCAGATGACCGCGCGCGCGCCGGAGTCGCTCGCCACCCATTGGCACTCCTCGGGCGAGTTCGTCTGGTAGATCGGCACGACGACGAGGCCGGCGGCCGTGGCGCCGAGATCGGCGTAGGTCCACTCGGGTCGGGTGTTCGCGAGGATGCAGACGCGGTCGCCCGGCTCGAGGCCGAGCGCGATCAGCCCGCGGCCGACCTCGCTGGCGATCGCCGCCGCCTCTGCGTACGAGACGTCGTTCCACTGGTCGCCGCGCTTGAAGCGCAGCGCAGGATCGTCGCCGCGCGACTCGGCGGCCCGGGTCAGCAGGTCGGCGACCGTCTTCGATGCCGGGGCTGACGACTGCGAGGTCGTCGCCTTCATCACGCCTCCTCCACCATCGTTCGCGAGGTGAAGAAGTCTATGTGGCCGCGGGCGGAGCCGCGGCGGGAGCAGCTGCTAGACGGATGCCGTCTGCGGCTGTCGACTTACGGCGACCTGTTCGCGGAGCTGGGAGAGGAACAGGGTCTTGTCGATGCGGCCCTGGAAGATCGGCACACCGAGCTCGCAGCACTTGCGGATGACGTCGCGGCGCTCCAGCCCTGCCTCGCGGGCGAGCTCGGTGGGCGTCAGGTGGATGGCCATGGGCGTGTCCTCCTCATAGGTACGCGGACACTGTTGTATACCGCGTCCGGCGGACAGTCTCAATCGGGATGGCCGAATTTGCAGGGTTTCTTAGACGGGATTCGGTATGTCGACGAACTTGTGGTCGAGCGCAAACCGGTCGGCCAGGATGTCCCCGAGCCGGCGAATCCCGAACGTCTCCGTGGCGTAGTGCCCCGCCGCCAGGAAGTGGATGCCCGCCTCGCGTGCGGTGGCCATCACGTGCTCGGCCGGCTCGCCGGTGAGAAACGCGTCGAGCCCGCCGTCGATCGCCTCCTGAACCAGCTCGGCGGCGGCGCCGGAGACGACGCCGATCGTGCGGACCGGGTCCGGGCCGGCGAGGAACGCCAGCGGCTCGCGGCCCGTTACCGCGCGCACCCGCGCGACGAGCTCGTCGGCCGCGATGCCGTCCCCGGGGAAGCGCGCCCGGACCCCGACGGGGTTGCCCTTCGCGTACCCGAAGGGCGCGCGCCCGTCCGCCTCGCAGCCCAGCGCCGAGGCGATCAGCGCGTTGTTGCCGACCACCGGGTGGGCGTCGAGCGGCAGGTGGTAGGCGACGAGCGAGATGTCGTTGGCCAGGAGCGCGCGGAGCCGTCGGGCCTGCAGCCGGTCGATCCGGCGCGGATGGAAGTCCCACAGGATCCCGTGGTGCACGAGCACCATCTGGGCCCCGGCCGCGGCGGCCCGCTCGAACAGCTCCGCCTGTCCGCTCACGCCCGTGACGACTCGATCCACCTCCTCGGCGCCCGGCACCTGGAGGCCGTTCGGGCCGTAATCCTGGAACGCGTCCGGAGCGAGCAGCTCGTCCAGATTTGTGAGGATCTCGGCGAGCCGGGCCATCGTGACAGGACGCTACCAGCGCTTTGCCAGGGGGTCTCGCGAACGGTAATGTTCGTGGTCAAGGACGTTCCGGCCGGGGTTGGCCGGCGCGGGAGGTAGCACGGAGCGACAGGGGAAGGGCAATGGGACTGGTGAGCGCAGTCGTCGCGGAGCGCGACGACGAGGATCTGGTTGCCGACGTCCGGAGCGGCGACGATCGTGCCTTCGAGGCGCTGTACACGCGGTACCGCCGACGCATCGCCGCGTACGTGCAGGGGATGGTGAGCGACCACGCCCGCGCCGAGGACATCACGCAGGAGGTCTTCATCTCCGCCCTGCGGCGCATGCGCGAGACCGACCGCCCGATCGCGTTCAAGCCGTGGGTCTACGAGATCGCGAAGAACGCCTGCATCGACCACTACCGCCGCTCGCGTCGCGCGGAAGAGGTCTCGTTCGACGCCGAGGGCGGGCTCGCCGCGGCCGACTACAGTCGCCTCGCCGGCCCGGACCTCTCGCCCGAGACCGCGGTCGAGGGCAAGCAGAAGCTCGGCGATCTCTGCAGCGCGTTCGGCGGC
>JAOPZQ010000589.1 GCA_025964075.1 Solirubrobacterales bacterium
CCGTCGCGTCGACGGCCCGCGGCCTGACGGTCGACCAGATCTACACGAACGCCAAGCAGGGCGTCGTCGACATCACCGTCACGAGCGCCGGCACGTCGAACGCGCCGTTCGGCTCCGGCGCCGCGAGCCAGGCCGAGGGCTCCGGCTTCGTCATCGACAAGCAGGGCGACATCTTCACGAACGACCACGTCGTCTCGGGCGCGAGCTCCATCCAGGTCGCGTTCGCGGACGGCACCAAGGCGAGCGCTCGTCTCGTCGGCACCGATCCCACGACCGACGTCGCGGTCATCCGTGTGAACGTCCCGTCCGCCAAGCTCCAGCCGCTCGCCTTCGGCAACTCCTCCGGCGTCCAGGTGGGCGACGGCGTCGTCGCGATCGGCAGCCCGTTCGGGCTCGCGGGCAGCCTCACGACCGGCGTCGTCAGTGCGCTCAACCGGAGCATCCAGGCGCCGAACCACTACACGATCACGGGCGCCGTGCAGACCGACGCCGCCATCAACCACGGCAACTCCGGCGGGCCGCTGCTCGACTCGACCGGCAAGGTGATCGGCGTCAACGCCCAGATCGAGAGCGACTCGGGCGGCAGCGACGGCGTCGGCTTCGCGATCCCGTCGAACACCGTGCGCTCCGTCGCCCAGCAGCTCGTCTCCGGCGGCAAGGTGAGCCACGCCTATCTCGGCGTGCAGATGAGCGGCAGCAGCTCGGCGGCGGTCGCCGCGGTCCGCTCCGGGTCCCCCGCCGCGCAGGCGGGCCTGCGCCAGGGCGACGTGATCACGGCGATCGACGACCGGGCGGTCAGCTCCGCCGACGCGGTCGTGAGCGCCATCGCGGGCCACGCACCCGGAGACCAGGTCGCGCTGACGGTCCGCCGTGGCGGGCAGTCGAGCACGCTGCACGCGACGCTGACGAGCCAGCCGTCGTAGCGGCCGGGCCTGCGACGATCTGCTATTCGATGGCGGGTGAGCCCGCCGTCGCCTCCCGAGCGCCGCCGCCTCCGCGAGGCGGCGGTCGGCGTCGACTCGCATCCGTGGCTGCTCGCCGTCGCCCGCCGGTTGCGGCGGACCATGCCCGGCGACGAGCGGTTCGGCGATCCGCTCTCGACCGCCGGCGACCGGGCCGTGCACGTCGTCGCGCGCGAGGTCTCGAGTCTCCAGCCGGACCGCCCGAGCGCCTTCCACGAGCTCGGCCTCGGCGCGCTGCAGCTCTGGCAGTCCCTGTCGGAGGCGAGCGGCCGGGGCCGGGGCGACGAGGACGTGGCGCTCCTCTTCACCGACCTCGTCGGCTTCTCCTCGTGGGCGCTGAAGGCGGGGGACGCCGCCGCGCTCGACCTGCTGCGCGACGTCGGCGTCGTCGTCGAGCGCGCGGTGGCCGATCACCGCGGAGCCATCGTCAAGCGCCTAGGGGACGGCGTGATGGCCGCGTTCTCCCACCCGCAGCCCGCGGTCGAGGCCGCCCTCGAGGCGCAGGCCGGGCTCGGCTCGATCGAGGTCGCCGGCCACCGCCCCCGGATGCGCGCCGGCGTGCACTACGGCCGTCCGCGGCGGCTGGGCGGCGACTACCTGGGCATCGACGCGAACGTCGCCGCCCGCGTCGGGGAGGCGGCGAAGGCGGGCGAGGTTCTGGTCTCCGACACCGCGGTGGCGCTGCTCGAGGTCGACGGCCTGCGGCTCGGTCGCGCGAGGCGGCTGAGGGCGGCGGGCACGCCGCGGGACCTGCGCGTGCAGGCGGTGAGCCGGGGCTGACTCCGCGCACGTGGGCGGGTTTCTCCGAACGTCCCCTGGGTATTAGCCGGGCTGGCCGGGCGAGCGAGAGCAAGGGAGTGCGCGATGAGGCGGTTCGTGATCGTGTCGGTGCTGGCGTTCGGCGTGGCCTTGGCCATGGCCGGCTCGGCAGCGGCCTTCAACCCGGACACGCTGGTCACGGTGGGCAGCCCGCCGTCCCCGTTCTCGCAGAACAAGCAGAACGAGCCGGCGGTGGCGGTCGACGCGAACACTCCCAACATCCTCGTCGCGGGAGCGAACGAGGAGGTCGACATGGAGGCGTGCAACGCGGGCGCCGACAACACGTGTCCCTTCACGCCGGGCATCGGCTCGTCGGGCGTGTACTTCTCCTTCGACAACGGCGGCACCTGGACGCAGCCCACCTACACCGGTTGGTCGGCTCGTGGGTGCCACGGCGTCGTCGGTCCCGACCCGGGCTGCACGCCGACGGTCGGGCCGATCGGCACGCTGCCTTGGTACTACGAGAACGGCCTCGTCTCCGACGGCGATCCGGCCGTCGCCGTCGGGCCCAAGCCCGGACCGAGCGGGTCGTTCAGCTGGAGCAACGGCGAGCGCCTCTACTACGCGAACCTGAGCGCGAACTTCGGCTCTACGCGCACGGACCAGAGCTTCAAGGGCTTCGAGGCCATCGCCGTCTCGCGCACCGACGACATGCGCGCGGCGGCGAGCGGCGACAAGAGCGCCTGGTGCACGGGCGCGGCCGGCTGCGCGCCGGTGACCGTCAGCCGGCAGTCGTCGACGACGTTCTCCGACAAGGAGCAGATCTGGGCCGACAACGCGTCGTCGAGCCCGCATTTCGGCACCGTCTACGTGTGCTGGGCCTCGTTCCTCGGGCAGGAGAAGGGCAACGCCGCACCGGCTCCGCTCCAGGTGGCGGTCTCGCACGACGGCGGCGACACGTGGTCGCAGCACCAGATCTCGGGGGCCGCGAACAACGGCCAGCGCAACCCGAGCGACGGCTGCACGATCCGCACCGACAGTGACGGGAACGCGTACGTGTTCGGCGTCGGGACGTCGTCGTCGGGCGGCCATCAGGCGTTCGAGCTGATGTCCCGCTCGACCGACGGCGGCGCGAGCTGGTCCCCGTCGAAGCCGGTGGTGGGACCGGTCAGCCAGCCCGGCGTGATCGACCCCGTGCAGGGACGCCCGGTCATCGACGGTGTCGCCGGCGCGCGGAGCGACCTCGCGCCGGCGCCGAGCGTCGACATCGCGAACGGCGCGCCGAACGGGACCGACGCCACGAACCGGATCGTCATGACCTACGTGAGCGGCACGCTGGAAGCGCCGCACGTCCACTTCACCGAGTCGACGAACCACGGCGCGACGTGGTCAGCGCCGCGACCGATCGAGACCGCCGGCGACCGCGGCCTGTTCGCGGCGCCGTCGATCTCCCCGAACGGCAGCGATGTCTACGTCGTCTACAACGCGTTCACGACGCCGTTCCGGACGAACACGACAGATGCGCGCTCCCTCGTCGGAGTGATGCTGCACGCCGACTCCTCGGCGGACCCCGCGGCGGCGACGGGCGCGTTCTCGGAGCTCCACCGCGGAGCTCCCGGCGACCCACGGGGCTCGAGCGCCAACGCGCTCACGGACGAGTTCCTCGGCGACTACGTCTACTCGGCGGCCACGCGTACGTACGGAGCGGCCGTCTGGAACGACACCCGGAACGCCGCCGACTGCACCGCCATCGACACCTGGCGGATGGCCCTGGAGATCGGCGACACCACCGTCCCGAAGCCGGCGCCGCAGCAGGACTGCCCGGCGACGTTCGGCAACTCGGACATCGTCGGCGGCACGTACGCCGACCCGACGCCGTAGCGCTCGGAGACAGCGAGCGGCGGGGCGGTCGCGGCCGCCCCGCCGAGCTGACGCCGCGCCACCGCTAGCCTGAACCGCGTGAATCGCGGGCGCCGCTTCGAGCCTCGGGACCGGGTCGAGCGCCCGGAGGACCCCGCGATCCGCCGTGCGACGCTGCGGCGCGTCGGCCGTCTGTTCCGCCCCTACTGGAAGCCGCTCGGGACGGTCCTCGGGCTCATCGTCATCGGGTCGCTGCTGGGCATCGTCTCCCCGTTCCTGCTGCGCCGGGTGCTCGACGACGCGATCCCCCACCAGGACACGACGCTGCTGACGCTGCTCGTCGGCGGCATGATCGCGATCTCCGTCATCACCGGCGTCCTCGGCGTGGCGCAGACGTACCTGTCGAACTCGGTCGGGCAGCGGGTGATGCACGACCTGCGCTCGGCGGTCTACCGGCACCTCCAGCGGCTCTCCCTCGCGTTCTTCACGCGCACGCGGACGGGCGAGGTGCAGTCCCGGATCTCGAACGACATCGGCGGCGTCGACACGGTCGTCACCTCGACCGCGACCTCGATCGTCTCGAACGTGACCACGGTGATCGCCACGATCGTGGCGATGTTCCTGCTCGACTGGCGCCTCGCCGCGTTCTCGCTCGCGCTGCTCCCGGTGTTCATCCTGCTCACCCGGCGGGTCGGCCGGGAGCGCAAGCGCATCACGACGATCCGCCAGGGAACGCTGGCCGACATCTCGACGCTCGTCGAGGAGTCCCTGTCGGTGTCGGGGATCCTCCTGGGCAAGACGATGGGCCGCGCGCCCGAGCTCGGCGACCGGTTCGCCGGCCGCTCCGCGGAGCTCGCGCAGCTCGAGGTGCAGCAGCGCATGGCGGGGCGGTGGGTGATGGCAACCGTCCAGACGACGTTCGCGGTCATGCCGGCGCTCATCTACTGGTTCGGCGGCTATACGCTCGCCCACGGCGGCGGCATCTCGATTGGCACGATCGTCGCGTTCACCACGCTGCAGACGCGGCTCTTCTTCCCGATCGGCCAGCTCCTGTCGGTGCAGATCGACGTCCACACGTCGCTCGCGCTGTTCGACCGCGTGTTCGAGTACCTCGACCTGCCGGTCGACCTCGACGAGAAGCCCGACGCCATCGCGCTGGGCCGGTGTCGCGGCGACGTCGCCTTCGAGGGCGTGTGGTTCCGCTACTCGCCCGACGCGGAGTGGACGCTGCGCGACGTGTCGGTGACCGTGCCGGCGGGCAGCACGCTGGCGATCGTCGGCGAGACGGGCTCCGGGAAGACCACGATGGGCTACCTCGTCGCGCGGCTCTACGACGTCGAGCGCGGGAGCGTGACGATCGAGGGCATCGACATCCGCGACGTCACGTTCGCCTCGCTCGCCGCGACCGTCGGGGTCGTCTCCCAGGAGACGTACCTGTTCCACGCGAGCGTCCGCGAGAACCTGCGCTTCGCCCAGCCGGACGCGACCGACGACGAGATCGAGGCCGCCGCCCGGGCGGCCCGCATCCACGACCTGATCGCCTCGCTCCCGGACGGCTACGAGACGATGGTCGGAGAGCGCGGGTACCGGTTCTCCGGCGGCGAGAAGCAGCGCATCGCGATCGCCCGGACGATCCTGCGCAACCCGCCGGTGCTCGTGCTCGACGAGGCGACGAGCGCGCTCGACACGCAGACCGAGCGCGCCGTCCAGGACGCGCTCGACAAGCTGGCGGAGGGCCGCACCACGATCGCGATCGCCCACCGGCTCTCCACCGTCCGCGACGCCGATCAGATCGTCGTCCTCGACGGCGGGCAGATCGTCGAGCGCGGCACGCACGACGAGCTGCTCGCGCTCGGCGGCCGCTACGCCGAGCTCGTCTCGCGCGACGAGGGCCTCGCCCGGATCGGCTGAGTCCGCGGTGCTCCGTCGGTAGCGTTCGAGGCATGGACATCGACGAGGTGCTGACCACCACTCGCGCCGTGCGCAAGCGGCTCGACTTCGAACGCCCGGTTCCCCGCGAGGAGATCCTCGACTGCGTGCGCGTCGCGATCCAGGCGCCCACCGGCTCGAACACGCAGGGCTGGCACTTCGTGGCGATCTCCGATCCGGAGCGCAAGCGCGCGCTCGCCGACCTGTACCGGAAGAGCTACGAGCCCTACGCGGCGCTGCCGGGGCACAAGTGGGACGAGGAGGACATCCGCGCTCAGCGGCGGGACTCCGTCCGCAGCTCCTCGCGGTACCTGGCGGACCGCTACCACGAGGCGCCGTGGCTCGTCATCCCCGTGCTCGAGGGCAAGCCGCCCCAGGGCGCCATGCAGGCGGGCTACTGGGGCTCGCTGCTGCCGGCGTTCTGGAGCTTCATGCTCGCCGCGCGGGCCCGCGGCCTGGGAACGGCGTGGACGACGCTCCACCTCGCGTACGAGGAGGCGGCGGCCGAGGTCCTCGGCATCCCCTACGACCGCGTGACCCAGGGCGGCATGACGCCGGTCGCCTACTACCAGGGCGACGGCTTCCAGCCCGCTTCGCGGCTACCGGCCGAGTCCGTCGTGCACTGGGAGAGCTGGTAGCTCAGGCGCCACTGCTCGAGTGCTGGTCGGTGTCGCCGGCCTCGGCGTCGTCGTCCGACGGCACCGCCGGCGGACGGTCCCGGCTCTCCTCGCTGCCGCCCTCGGGGCCTGGCCGATCCGGGTCGGAGCCGGGCGAGGGACGGCCGGTCTCGGGGTCGCGTTCCTCTTCGGGATGCTCGCTCATGGCGCTGGGCTACCCGGCCTGCAGGAACGCAAGCACGGCGAGGACGCGGCGGTGGTCGTCGTCGGTGGCCGGGAGGTCGAGCTTCGCGAAGACGTTCGAGATGTGCTTCTCGACGGCGCCGGAGGTGATCACGAGCGCGCGGGCGATCGCCGCGTTCGTGCGGCCCTCGGCCATCAGCCCGAGGACCTGGTGCTCGCGCGGACTCAGCGCGTCGAGCGCGCGCGAGCCGGGCCGCTGCGCCCGCGCCCCCATGAGCTCGGCCACGACCTCGCGGTCGAGCGCCGTCCCGCCCGCCGCGACGCGCTCGACGGCATCCAGGAACGCGCGGACCTCGCCGACCCGCTCCTTCAGCAGGTAGCCGATGCCGCCCTCGCCGGAGGCGAGCAGCTCCTGCGTGTAGATCGGCTCGACGTACTGCGAGAGGATCAGCACGCCGAGCCCGGGCTGGCGCTCGCGTGCCGCGATCGCGGCCCGGACGCCCTCGTCGCTGAACGTCGGCGGCAGGCGCACGTCGACGATCGCGAGGTCCGGCTTGTGGCCGCCGACGACCCGCAGGAGCCCGGCGCCGTCCTCGGCCTGGGCGACCACCTCGATCCCGTGCTCGCGGAGGAGCGCGACGAGGCCCTCGCGGAGCAGCGCGTGGTCCTCGACGATCACGACTCGCATGGAAGCTCCGCGCGGATCGTCGTCCCCGCGCCCGGCGCGCCCGGCGCGCCCGGCGCGCCCGCCTCGCCCCTCAACCTGCCCGTTCGAAGCGCGGCTCGATCGTGATTTTCGTCGTGACCGAATTGGAGATGAAGCACTGCTCGTGGGCCTTCTCGATCAGCCCCTCCGCCTTGGCCTGATCGGCGTCCGCGGCCAGCGTGATGACCGGCCGCAGGGTCACCCGCGAGACCCGCATTCGTCCATCCGCGATGGCCAGGTGTCCCTCGGCGTCGTCGGCGTAGGCCGTCACCGCCACGCCGGCGCGCGCCGCCAGGAAAAGGTAGGTCAGCGCCTGGCACGACGACAGCGCCGACACCAGCAGCAGCTCCGGGTTGGCGCGCCCGCCGTCGCCTTTGTAGGCGGGCGCCGCCGACATCGGCAGCTCGGCGGGCCCGGGCGGCGCGAAGGTGACGCGCAGGTCGCGGCTGAATCGGTTCGGGTCGATCGTCGGGCCGGCCGCGGCGCCCGACCAGTCGAGGTGGCATTTGAATGCTTCGGCCATGTGAGAGTCTCCTATGAGCGCAGCCGCATCCGCTTCATGACGTAGCGGTGGGTCATGGTCGCCTTGGGCGGGATCACCATGTCGGTGAGGTAGCGCGCCGGATTGGTGAAGCGATCGTCGACCCGGATCTCGAAGTGCAGGTGCGGCGGCGACACCTTGACGCCGGTCGTGCCCACGAAGCCGATGGTCTGACCCGCCTTC
>JAOPZQ010000611.1 GCA_025964075.1 Solirubrobacterales bacterium
ACGTTGAAGTCCGTCCCCGCGGTCAGGCCGGACTCCTCGAGCAGCGGCACGAGCTGCTCGCGGGTGGTCCCCGGGTACGTCGTCGACTCGAGGACGACGAGCTGGCCGCGCCGGAGAACGCCGGCGAACGCGCGCGCCGAGGAGATCAGCGGACCGAGGTCGGGCTCGCGATTGGCCGACAGCGGCGTCGGCAGGCACATGACGATCGAGTCGACCGCGGAGAGCTCGGCGTAGCGGGTGGTCGGCGCGATGCGGTCGAGCACGGCCGCGAGCCGCGCCTCGGGCACGTCCTCGACATAGGACGAGCCGTCCTCGAGGGCCTCGACGCGGCGATGGTCCAGCTCGACGCCGACGACGTGCTCACCGGCCTCCGCGAACGCCACGGCCAGGGGCAGTCCGACGTATCCGAGTCCGACGATGCCGATGCTCATGCGCGGATCAGTCTAAGCGCGGCGACGGCGCGTTCTCCCGCGTGGCCGTCTCCGTAGAGCTCCGGCCGGTCCGCCGGCGCGGGCCGGGCGAGTGCGGCGCGGGCCTGGTCGGCGTCGAGGTCGACCAGCGTGTTCCAGCCCGCCTCGACCGTCTCGACCCACTCGGTGTTCGCGCGAAGCGTCACGCACGGCACGCCGGCCAGGTAGGCCTCCTTCTGCAGGCCGCCCGAGTCGGTCAGGACCGCGCGGGCCCCGCACACCAGGGCCATGAACTCGACGTAGCCCAGCGGGGGGGTCAGCCGGACGTGAGGCGCCGCGTCGAGCTGCTCGAGCCGCCCGAGCGCCTCGAGCCGCGCCCGCGTCCGCGGATGCACGGCGAAGACCGTCGTGTCCTCGAGGCCGAGCACGAGGTCGACGAGCCGAGCCAGGCGCTCGGGCTCGTCGACGTTGCCGGCGCGATGGGCCGTGAGCAGGAGGTAGCCGCCGGGCTCGACGCCGTGGGCGGCCAGCACCTCGGTGTGCTCGCGCGCCCGCGGCTGGACCAGGCGGGCGACGTCGACCATCACATCGCCGATCAGCTCGACGCGGCCGTGCACCCGCTCGGACCTCAGGTTCTCGACCGCCGTGTCGGAGGGGCAGAGCAGCAGCGCGCTGAGGTGGTCGGTGACGACGCGGTTGAGCTCCTCGGGCATCGTGCGGTCGAACGAGCGCATGCCGGCCTCGACGTGGGCGACCGGCACGTGGGCCTGGGCCGCGGCGAGCGCGCCGGCCAGCGTCGAGTTCGTGTCGCCGTAGACGAGCACGGCGTCGGGGCTGCGGTCGGCGAGGACCGGCTCGAGGGCGGCGAGCATGCGCACGGTCTGACTCGTGTTGGTCCCGCCCCCGATGTGCAGCTCGACGTCGGGCGCGGGTAGGTCGAGCTCCTCGAAGAAGACCCTCGACAGGGCGTCGTCGTAGTGCTGGCCGGTGTGGATCAGCAGCTCGTCGTGCTCCGCGCGCAGCCGGCGTGAGACCGCCGCGGCCTTCACGAACTGGGGCCGGTTCCCGATGACCGTGACGACGCGCAACTAGCTACGTCGCGGGGACGCCGAGCTCGCGCTCCACGCGGGCTCGGAAGGCCGCGTCGGCCGCCCGGGTCAGCGGGCCGGGGGCGACCGGGAGGGCGCGGCCGTCGATCGCGTGAACCGGGTGGATCTCGCGGTTCGTCGAGGCGAGGAAGGCCTCCTCGACGCGGTCGAGCTCCTCCCGCGAGCACGGCTCCTCGACGACCTCGAGCTCCTCCAGCAGCCGCGCGCGGGTGATCGAGGCGAGGATGTGGTCGCTGAGCGGAGGCGTGCGCAGCACGCCGTCGTCGCGGGCCCAGAAGAAGCTCGACGTCGTCCCCTCCAGCACCCGGCCGTGGGGGGTGAGGAGGAGCGCCTCGTCGGCGCCCTGCTCGCGGGCCAGCCGCGTCGCGAGCATGTTGGAGGCGTAGGAGAGCGACTTGACCCCGTCGAGCACGCGCGTGGGGGCGTAGACGACGCTCGCCAGCGCGATCGTCTCGGGGAACGCCGGCGCCGGCTCGACGATCAGGATGCGCCGGCCGCCGCGCGTGACCACGACCCGCAAGCAGCCGTCCCGCTCGGCCTCGGGCGTCGCCTCCAGGACGGCCGCGACGTCGGCGCGAACGGCCTCGACGTCGACCGGCAGGCGGAGGTTCTCGGCCGAGCGGCCGAGGCGCGCGAGATGGTCGTCGAGGGCGAACGGCTGCCCGTCGTAGACGCGGATCACCTCGAAGACCCCGTCGCCGCGGAGGAGACCCTCGTCGGTGACGGAGATGGTGGCTTCGGAAGTCGGCATGACGCGGCCGTCGAGGCAGGTGACGCTCATGGGGGGAAGGCTAGCGGGCCCCGGTTCCACACGTTTGATAAGTTGACGTTCACGTAAGCTTCATGTCTACCGTGCCCGCTGACATCCGCCCCGCGCGCCGCCGTCTCGGCGTCAGCGCCGAGCATCGGCACTACAAGTGGTGGGCGCTGTCCTGCACGTCGCTGGGGATGCTGCTCGCGACGATCAACTCGGGCACCCTGATCATCGCGCTGCCGGACCTCGAGCGGTCGCTGCACACGTCGCTGCTCGGCCTCGTGTGGGTGATCCTCGTCTACATGATCGCCTCGACGGTGCTCGTCCTCACCGCCGGGCGGCTGTCCGACCTCTTCGGCCGCAAGAAGGCCTACGTCGCCGGCTTCGCGATCTTCTCCGCCGCCTCGCTGGGCGCCGGGTTCTCCGGGAACGGCACCGAGCTCCTCCTGTGGCGGATCCTCCAGGGCGTCGGCGGCGCGCTCCTGTTCGCCAACGCCGCCGCGATCGTCGCCGATGCGTTCCCGCGCGAGGAGCTCGGCCTCGCGATGGGCACGAACACGATGGTCGCCGCGGTTGGACTCGTGATCGGGCCCGTCCTCGGCGGCGCGCTCGTGAAGATCTCCTGGCACTGGGTGTTCTGGTTCAACGTGCCGCTCGGCATCCTCGGCACCGTGTGGGGCTCGCTGATCCTGCGCGAGCTCGTGGGGGGCGAACGCGAGCACGGCCTCGACCCGTTCGGGACGGCCGCCTACGTCGTCGGGCTCACCGGACTCGTGTACGGCGTCAGCCGCGGCGGCCTTGCCGGATGGGGCGATCCGCTGGTCATCGGCGGCCTGGTCTTCGCAGTGGTGTTCCTGCCCCTGTTCGTCCTGATCGAGAGCCGCGTGCGCCAGCCCATGCTCGACCTCGCGATCTTCCGCGACCGCCTGTTCGCGGCGGCGTCGGGCGCCGCGTTCATCAACGGCCTGTCGCGCTTCGCGCTGCTGTTCCTGTTCGTCTTCTACTTCCAGGGCGCGCAGGGGGCCGACCCGATCAAGGCAGGCATCGAGCTCGCGCCGATGGCCGTCGGGATGCTCGTCGCCTCCCCGGTCGCCGGCATCGTCGCCGACCGCCACGGCTCCCGGGCGCTCGCGGCGCTCGGCATGGTCGTCACGGCCGGTGGCCTGGCAGGGATGACCATGTTGCAACCGCACACCGCCTACGTGTGGAGCGCGCTGTGGCTCGCGCTCGTCGGCATCGGCTCGGGCATGTTCAACTCGCCGAACACCGCGGCGATGATGGGCGCCGTACCCGACCACCGGCGCGGGATCGCCGCCGGCGCCCGCGTCATGCTGCAGAACACCGGCGCCGTGCTCTCGATCGCCTTCGTCCTCGCCGTCGTCACCTCCGCCGTGCCCAAGACCGTGCTGTTCAAGATCTTCTCCGGCCTCGCCACCGGCCTCACCGACAGGCAGCTCGCGCCATTCATCGACAACATGCACCTCGCGCTGTGGGTCCTGGCCGCGACGTCCCTCGCCGGCGCGGTGGTCTCGCTCCTGCGCCCGTCCCACGTCCGGGAGACCGCATGAGCGTCGCTGCCGCGCCGCGGCGCCTGCGCATCGGCGAGGTCGCCGAGGCGACCGGCGTGACCACGCGGACCATCCGCTACTACGAGGAGATCGGCCTCCTGACGAGTACGGAGGCGCGCGCGGAGGGCAAGCACCGCCTCTACAGCGAGACCGACGTCGAGCGCGTCCGCGAGGTCATCCGCCTGCGCGACCTGCTCGGCCTGTCGCTCGACGAGCTCCGCCGCCTGGTCGAGGCCGAGAGCGCCCGCGCCGCGATCCGCCGCGAGTGGCACTAGACGCAGGACCCGGAGACCCGCCGCAGTCTCCTCGAGGCCAGCCTCACGCACATCGCCGACCAGCTCGACCTGGTCCGCAAGCGTCGCGACGAGCTCGGGCGGCTGGACGAGGAGCTCGTGGCGAAGCGGGAGCGAGTGCGGCAGCTCCTATCCGAGCTCTGAGGGGCCGACCCGGCGCGGCCGGCCCCCCAGCGCCGCGCCCTACCGAGCGGGGTGGCTCGCGAAGAACGCGTACATGGCTGCGGTTTCGTCGGGTCCTGAGGGGTCGGCGTAGGATTGTGAGGGGTTGCCGCCGGACCAGGCGTGGTTCATGCCGTGGACGGTCCAGTACTGCGCGAGCTCGGCGTGGTTGTGGTTGCCGTAGGTGCGGATCGTGTAGGAGCGGCCGCCTTGGACCTGGCCTTGGGTGGTGTTCGCGGGCGCGCTCGGGACTGAGCCGTTGAGGGTTCCGTCGTCGGCGAGGTCGTCGGTGGTGAGCCATTGCTGGACGAGTTGGTCGGCGTTGACGGGGGGGACGGTGGTGTCGGCGTCGCCCTCGAACGCGATGAACGGCATCGGGTGGGCGTGGGCGCCCATTTCCTTGTAGGCCTGCTGGGCGGCCTGGGCGGGGTCGGCGCTCTTGTAGCCCGCGCATGTGGCGGTCGCGGCGTACTCGCAGCCCGAGCCGATGCCGATCGCGGCGAACAGGTCGGGGTAGGTCGCGGCCATGACGGATGCCATCGCGCCTCCGGCGGAGAGCCCGGCCGCGTAGACGCGGTGGGGATCGACGCTGTACTTCTGCTCGATCATGCTCGTGACCGCGGCGATCCGGGCGGGCTCACCCGCGGAGCGGTGCATGCTTCCGTCCTGGTAGAAGTCCCAGCACTTCAGCTGGTTGGCGTTCGGGTCCTGCTGCGGGAAGACGACGATGAAGCCCTTCGCCTCCGCCAGCGTGTCCCAGCGTGAGAGGAGGCGGAACTGGTCGGCGGTCTGCGTGCACCCGTGCAACGCGACGACGAGCGGCACCGCCGTCCCCGCCTTGTACGTCGACGGGATGTACAGCTCGTAGTGCTGGTTTCCCGCGGCGCCGGTGTAGTCACCGGAGGTGAGCGCCCCGGTCCCCGCCGTCGCGGCAGGCGCGAGCGCCGCGGCCGCCGCGAACACCACCGCCACCGCGATCCCCAGCCGCGTGACGCCGTTCCGTCGTGCCCCGAGCGCCTCGGTGCGCTCTATGTTGCATTCCTGCATTACGCCATCCGTTTCCTCGAAGATGGCCACAGCCATCCGCGGCCGCAACGAACGCGGCACGGCTCGGCCCTCCGCAGTCGGCACGCGTGCACCAAACGCGCTCGGCGCCGGTGCAGCAACGTCGCCCTCCCTACGGCTGGCCTTAAGGCCATGGCCACCCGTCCGGTTGGACAGGCGACCACCACGCTAGGCCAGCACCC
>JAOPZQ010000618.1 GCA_025964075.1 Solirubrobacterales bacterium
GGACCTGCACCGTCCCGTGGCCCCGCGTCGCCCGCCAACCGGGCGGTAGGCCGAACGACACGCCCTGCCGACGGTCGGCGACGCGCGTCCAGCCGGCCGGCAGCGCCGGCGGCCGGGACGGCGGGGCGACGAGCGGGGCGAGCGGCGTCGTCGGCGTCGGGGCCCCGCCACCGCAGCCCCAGACGGCGAGCGCCGCCGCGAGAGGCGGCACAGCACGCATCACGACGCCCCGCATCGTGCGACCTTCCGTTCCGACCCGACTTTCCCTGCACGGGCGGTCCGTGGACCGGCCTCGACAGCGCCGCGTTCCTCGCCGGGTCGCTCCTCGGCGACGCCGGATCAGATGCGCTCGGCATCGTCCAGCAACGCCGGCGGGAGCACGGAATCCGCCGCGCTCTGGATCTCGATGCCGACCAAGCGCCGGTAGTGGTCGAAGTCGAGGGCGATCACGCCGAGCGCGGGGATGGCGTCGGCCTGCTCGAGTCCGTCGAGCGCCACCGAGACCCGGACGCCGGAGGTCGTGGAGGGCGAGAGGCTGACGTAGGCCCGGCCAGCGTCGTCGAGAGTGATCTTGATCTCGGCCATCGCGTCTGAGGAAGGTTACGGCGTGGGCAAGAATCCTCGACAACCTCGGCGTGCCGCGGCAAGGTGGTCGCTGAGACCGCAAAGTGGAGGACGAGCATGGCCACTGGGACCGGCTGGGTATGGCACGAGCGCTACGCCTGGCACGACGCGCGCGGATTGCTGGATTCCCTCGGACGCGAGGCGCTGTTCGAGCCCGAGCCGAGCCTGGAGAGTGGGAACACCAAGCGACGGCTGCGCAACCTCGTCGACGCCAGCGGGCTGCTGGGTGAGCTGATCGCGATCGCGCCGCGGGCCGCGCGGGACGCGGAACTGCGATCGCTCCACGGTCGAGACTACGTGGATCGCGTGCGTGCCGACAGCGCAGAGCACGGGGGCGATGCCGGTGGATGGTCGCCGTTCGGACGCTGGACCTACGAGATCGCCGCATTGGCTGCCGGCGGCTGCTTGGCGGCCGTCGATGCTGTGCTCGACCAGACGGTCGCAAACGCCTACGCGCTGGTGCGCCCGCCCGGACACCATGCTGGACCGGCGGGCGGCTGCGGCTACTGCGTGTTCTCCAACGTGGCTCTGGCCGCGCTGCACCTGCGACGAGCGCGCGGCCTGGACCGCGTCGCCATCGTCGATTGGGACGTCCATCACGGCAACGGCACTCAGGCCGCGTTCTGGACCGACCCGAGCGTGCTGACGGTGTCGCTGCACCAGGAGGACCTGTTTCCGCCCGGGAGCGGGACGGTCGAGGAGACCGGCGACGGCGCCGGGGCGGGAACGAACGTCAACATACCGCTGCCCGCCGGCTCGGGTCGGGCCGCCTACCTGGCCGCGCTCGACCGCGTCGTGCTCCCTGCCCTCGTGCACTTTCAGCCGGACTTCATCCTCGTCGCCTGCGGCCTGGACGCGAGCATGAACGAGCCCCTGGGCCGCATGAACCTGACCAGCGAGTGCTTCGCGCTGATGACCGAGCGGGTCAAGCGGGCCGCCGCCCTGCTCTGCGACGAGCGACTGGTGCTCTGCCACGAAGGCGGCTACTCGAGTGCCTACGTGCCGTACTGCGGGCTGGCGGTCGTCGAGTGTCTCGCCGGAGTGAGGACGGAGGTGGTCGACCCGTGGATAAGCGACGCCCGGCGCGTCCGCGAGCTCCCGCTGCGGGCCCACGAAGCCGGGGCAATCGAGGCCGCCGTCCTGCGGCATCGACTGATGTAGACACTCAGGCGAAACTGCCCGAGGCCGGCAGGGCGCGGTCAGTCGCCGTTCCGCGCGTTGTCGGTCGTGGCAACCTCGAACACGCCGTCGAGGTCGCTGAGCGCGACCGCCAGGGCTTCGGCATTCGGCTGGCCCCGGAGCTCGAGCGTCACGGCAACCGCGGACGTGCCCTGGACGTCCTGCTCCAGCTGGCGGGTCGAGACCTGAACGATCGCGAACCCTCGTCGAGTGCTCTCGGCCAGGATCTGCCGAAGGATGCCGCGACCGTCTTCGTAGACGACCCGGAGCTGGAAGCCGACATGGCGTGAGCGAGGCAGCGCGGCGAGCAGTCTCGGGTAGGCCAGCACGACCAGGAAATGGCCCCCCGTGGCGACCAGCGCGACGCGGGCCAGCCCGGCGCCGCACGCCATGCCGATCGCGGTCGTCATCCAGACGATCGCAGCGGTCGTCAGGCCCCGCACGGCATCGCCGCGCACGAAGATCAGGCCTCCGCCGATGAAGCCGATCCCCGTCACGATCTGGGCAGCCACGCGGGACGGATCCAGGACGACGTGGGCGCCGGACACGTCGCTGAAGCCGTACTTGCTGACGAGCACGAACAACGCCGCCCCGACGCCCACCAGGGTATGGGTCCGCAGGCCGGTGGGCTTGTGACGCCACTCACGCTCCAGGCCGATCAGCGATGTCAGCGCGAACGCCAGCCCGAGCTCGCGCATCTGCTTCCACCCCTGAACACTCGCGACGACCGCGGTCACCGAAGGGTCCCTCATATTCGACGTCCCGCGGTCAGGCGGACGAGCCCGTGAGGCTCACGTGCGGCCCAGGATCGATGAGCCGTCCGGCGGTGATCGTCGGGGCGATCGCCCCGCAAATGCGCTTGCGCGCGGGCATGTCAGGGGCCGACGCGCCCGACGCCGATGGCGACGTTGCCGGCGGACTGGACCGAGGTGCCGATGACCGCCGGGCCGATGATCGTGGGGCCGATCACCGAGGCGATCTGGCCGACGGCGGGGCCGACGAAGTTGAGGCCGGAGCCCATGCACACCTCGGTCGCGGTTCCGCCCGTGCGGCCCTGACCGTCGTTCGTCGCGGTCCCGCAGGTCGCCGTCGGGACGGCGGCGTCCGCGAGACCGGGGAGGTTCACGCCGACCGGAGCCCCCTGGAGCGAAGCCGGAACCGACCAGGCCGGCAGAGTGCTCGCCCCCGCCGTCGGAGCGCTGAGGACGAGCGCAGCGGTGACGGCAAGGGCAGCGAGCAAAGCCCGTCGAACGGACATGACGTATCCGGTTCCTTTCGTCGATTCAGGTGCTGGCCACATGGTCGGGCCGGCCACTGGCCAGTGGGACTGTCCTCCCGCAGCGTGCCGCCTGACCTACGGACCGGACGTAGGGATTCGAGCCGCGCCTACAGACGAATGACGCTCATGTTAATCCCGGGGACGGCCCGCACCTCCTACCCCCGACCAGCACCAACCGTCCCCTCGGACAGGCGTCGCGCACTGGAACGACGACCAGAGTGATGACGATGTCGGGACATGGCGCGAACGCCGCCTGTACCGGACCGCGCACACGCCAGGGGCGCCGACTACATCCAGAAGGGTGACGCTGAGCATGAGCAACGTGAGGACCGCCGAGCAGCTCGTGCAGCTGCTGCGCCAGGCCGGCGTCGAGCGGGTCTATGGCGTGGTCGGGGACAGCCTGAACCCGTTCGTGGATGCCATCCGCAGGACCGACGGCATCGCGTGGGTCCACGTCCGCAACGAGGAGGCGGGCGCGTTCGCCGCCGCCGCCGAGGCGCAGCTCACCGGGCGGCTCGCGGTCTGCGCCGGCAGCTGCGGTCCCGGCAACGTCCACCTGATCCAAGGCCTCTACGACGCGCACCGAAGCGGCGCGCCGGTGTTGGCGATCGCGTCGCACATCCCGACGGAGCAGATCGGCACCGGGTTCTTCCAGGAGACCCATCCCGAGCGGCTGTTCGTCGAGTGCAGCCACTACTGCGAGCTGGTCAGCGACCCGTCGCAGATGCCGCGCGTCGCGCGTATCGCGATCCAGCACGCGATCGGCGGAGGCGGCGTGTCCGTGCTGGTCATGCCCGGCGACGTCTTGGCTCGCCGCGCGGCGCACCCGACCGGTGAGGGAGTTCTGTTCGTGGAGCAGGCGACCGGAGTGCCAGGGCCCGAGCAGGTATCCGCGCTTGCCGAGCGACTCAATGACGCCCGGACCGTGACGCTGTTCTGCGGCGCCGGCACGCGTGAGGCGCACGGAGAGGTGATGGAACTCGCGGGCAGGCTGCAGAGCCCGGTCGAGCACTCGCTGCGCGGGAAGGAGTGGATCCAGTACGACAACCCTTACGACGTCGGGATGAGCGGCATGCTCGGCTACGGCGCCTGCTACCAGGCGACCCATGAGGCCGACGTGCTGCTCCTGCTCGGCACCGACTTCCCGTACGACGCGTTCCTGCCGCAGGCGCGCACGGTTCAGGTCGACCACGATTCCACGCGCCTCGGCCGGCGGACGCCGCTCGAGCTTGCCGTGCACGGAGACGTCGCCGCCACGCTGCGGGCCGTGTTGCCGCTCCTGGAGCAGAAGTCCGACCGGTCGTTCCTGGACGAGATGCTGCGCGAGCACGCGCGGGCGCTGGAGCACGTCGTCGACGCGTACACCCATGACGTCGATCTTCGCGTGCCGATCCACCCGGAGTACGCGGCGAACCTGCTGGACGACGTCGCCGCCGACGACGCCGTGTTCACCGTGGACACCGGCATGTGCAACGTGTGGGCGGCCCGCTACATCACCCCCAACGGGAGGCGGCGCGTGATCGGATCGTTCGTGCACGGCACGATGGCCAACGCGCTCCCACACGCAATCGGCGCGCAGCTCGCCTATCCAGGACGGCAGGTGATCTCGATGTCCGGCGACGGCGGGCTGGGGATGCTCCTGGGCGAGCTGCTGACCGTGGCGCTGCACAAGCTGCCGGTGAAGATCGTCACGTTCAACAACTCGTCGCTCGGCATGGTCAAGCTCGAGATGCTCGTCGACGGGATCCCCGACTTCGGGACGGACGACGCGCCCGTGAACTACGCGGCGATCGCAGCCGCGGCCGGGATACACGCGCTGCGGGTCGAGCAGCCCGGCGACGTTCGGGCATCACTACAGGATGCACTGGCGCATCCGGGCGCGGTCCTCGTCGATGTCGTGACCGACCCCAACGCGCTCTCGATCCCGCCGCACATCACGGCCGACCAGGTCAAGGGGTTCGCGCTCGCCGCCGGCAAGATCGTGCTCGGCGGCGGTGTCGGCGAGATGCTCCAGATCGCCCGCACGAACCTCCGCAACATCCCGCGACCCACCATCGCCCGCTAGATCGACCGGCCGTCAGAGCTCTTGCGTCGCGACGACGCCGAGTACCGTCGATTCCGAATGAGAGAAGTGGTCGCGGGCGCTCGAGTGCGCGAACGCGTCGTCGAGCGCGCCCTCGACCCAGGACTCGGGTACCCGCGGGTGGACGTAGCTGTTCCGGGCCACGGCGCGGGTGTTGTTGAGACGGGCCGCGGCCGCGTCGAGCGCCGAGAGGATCTTCTTCTTCGCGTCGGTCGGAGAACGCGGCGGGCCGATACCGACCAGTGCCTCCGCGGCGGTCACCGAGCCACCCCACGTACGGAAGTCCTTGGCCGTGAACAACTCTGCGGTCTTGGTGTGCAGATAGCTG
>JAOPZQ010000622.1 GCA_025964075.1 Solirubrobacterales bacterium
TCCGGGGCGACCCCCACGGCGTCCAGCAGGGCCGGGAAGACCGAGGCGTCCCCGAGCCCGATGCGGTAGCTCTCGAGCCCGCTCGCGTCGAGCGCCTCGCACAGCACCGTGAGCGCTTCCACGGTGCCGTCGGGCGCCGGCGCGCCGAGGAGCTCGATCCCCGCCTGGAGGAACTCGCGCGCCTGGCCCTGGTGCATCCGCACGCCCCGGTAGGCGTGAGCGGCGTAGCAGAAGCGGAGCGGAGGCTCGGCCGCCGCGTAGCGGCTCGCGGCGACGCGCGCGATCGGGATCGTCATGTCGGAGCGCAGCACGAGCACGTTCCCGTGCTCGTCGAAGAGGCGGTAGGCGGACGTGACGCCGCCGAGGTCGCCGCGCGCCAGCGTGGTCTCGTACTCGAGCGTTGGCGTCGACACCTCGCCGTAGCCGCGCGCGTCGAACACCCCGCGGAGACGCTCCACGAGCGCGTGGAGCTCCCGCATCTCGTCGGGCAGGACGTCACGGGTGCCGCTGGGGATTCGCTCTGTCATGGCCGGGTTTCCGCTCCCGGCCTCGCGCCGGTGCGTGGCCAAGTTACAGATCTACACTAGGCGTGGACGGGCTCGGTGGCGACGCGCTCGATGCGGGCGCCGAGGTCTCGCAGGCGCTCGTCGATGCGCTCGTAGCCGCGGTCGATCTGGCGGATGTTCCCGATCTCGGTCCGGCCGTCCGCGCAGCACGCCGCGATGACCATGGCGATGCCGGCCCGGATGTCCGGCGAGTCGACCCGCTCGCCCCTGAGGCGTCGCGGGCCGTTGATCATCACGCGGTGGGGGTCGCACATCGTGACCGCGGCGCCCATGAGGACGAGCTTGTCGGTGAAGATCAGCCGGTTCTCGAACATCCACTCGTGGATGAGGACCGAGCCCTCGGCCTGCGTGGCGAGCGCGATCGCGATCGATGTCAGGTCCGCCGGGAACGCCGGCCACGGGCCGTCCTGCACCTTGACCACGTGCTCGCCGGCGTCCCGCTCGACGATCAGCTTCTGGTCGCCGGGGACGATCACCTCGCGGTCGACGATCTCGGTGCGCAGCCCGAGCCGCTTGAAGACGAGGCGGATCATCCGCAGGTCGTCGGGCTCGGTGTCCTTGATCCGGAGCTCTCCCCCGGTCACGCCGGCGAGCGCCATGAACGTGCCGATCTCGATGTGGTCGGGTCCGATCGTGTGGTCGCAGCCGTGGAGCTCGCGGCGACCGTGGACGACCATCACGTTCGAGCCGATCCCGTCGATCGCCGCCCCCATGCTCACGAGCATGCGGGCCAGGTCCTGCACGTGCGGCTCGGACGCGGCGTTGCGGATGATCGTGGCGCCGGGTGTGAGCGCGGCGGTCATCAGGGCGTTCTCGGTCGCCATCACCGACGGCTCGTCCATGAAGAAGTCGCAGGCGCGCAGTCCGCCGGGGGGCGCCTTCATCTCGATGTCGCGGCCCACGCGGACCTCGGCGCCGAGCGCGCGGAACGCGTCGAGGTGGGGATCCAGGCGGCGGCGGCCGATGACGTCGCCGCCGGGAGGCGGCATCAGCGCGTGCCCGTGCCGGGCGAGGAGGGGGCCGGCGAGCAGGAACGAAGCGCGAATCCGCTCGGAGAGATCGCGATCGACGTCGGTCTTCACGTTCTCGCCGGAACGCAGGGACACGTCGTGATCGCCCCGCCACTCGCAGACCACGCCGACGTCCTCGAGCAGCGCGAGCAGCGCCTCGACATCGCGGATCCGCGGCACGTTCCGGACGACGACCTCGTCGGACGTGAGCAGGCACGCGGCCAGGATCGGCAGCGCGCCGTTCTTGTTGCCGGCGGGTGTGATCGTCCCCGACAGGGGGACGCCGCCTTCGATCACGAATTTCTCCATGAGCGGGGGTTGCACCGGAGGCTCGAGGAGCGTCAGGAGGTCGCGGCGCTCGGCTAGGGTAACAGCCATGCCGGCACCCCTTTCGCGCGACGAGGCCTGGTCCCTCCTTTGCGAATGGACGGAGTCAGATTCCCTACGGCGCCACATGCTCGCCGTCGAAGCCGCAATGCGCGCCTACGCGCGGAAGTTCGGCGGCGACGAGGAGCTCTGGGGCGTGACCGGCCTCCTCCACGACCTCGACTACGAGCGCTACCCGTCGCTCGAGGACGGGCATCCCCGGTTCGCGCTGCGCGAGCTCGAGGCGCGCGGATACCCGCCGGAGCTCGTGCGCGCGGTCGCCTCCCACGCCGACTTCCTCGGGGTTTCACGTGAGACGCCGATGGAGAAGGCCCTGTATGCGGTCGACGAGCTCTCCGGCTTCATCCTCGCGGTCGCCTATGTGCGACCCGAGGGTCTGGGCGGGATGACGCCGAAGTCGGTCAAGAAGAAGCTGAAGACGCCGGCGTTCGCCGCGGCCGTGAGCCGCGAGGACGTCCGGGCCGGCGCCGAGGAGCTCGGCGTCGACTTCGACGAGCACCTCGCGTTCGTCATCGCCGCGCTCGCCGAGCACGCCGACGAGCTGCTGCCCGCAGCGGCGTCGAGCGATCCCGACGGAGCCGACGGCGCCCGGTCCGCCGCCGGCTCCCCGTGATCCTCGCGCCGTACCGCACACTGCTGAGGGAGCCGGGGGTTCCACGCCTCGTGGTCGGCGCGAACCTGGCGCGGCTGACGGTCGCGATGATCCCCCTCGCCGAGGTGCTCCTCGTTCGGCGCCGCACCGGCTCCTACGCGGATGCGGGCGCCGTGACCGCGTCGTGGGCGCTCGCCTCGGGGCTGCTCGCGCCGCTGCAGGGCCGCCTCGTCGACCGGCTCGGACAGCCGCGGGTGCTCCTCCCCTGCGCCGCGGCGAGCGCGGCCGCCCTCGGCGGCTTCGTCGCGGCCGCCCTCGGCGGCTCGCCGACCTGGGTCCTCGCCGTGCTCTCGGCGGCGGCGGGAGCGCTCTTCCCGCCCGTCGGCGCGAGCATGCGTGAGCTGTGGAAGGTGCTCCTGCACGGCGACGAGAGCCGTGTCGCCACCGCCTACTCGTTCGAGAGCGTCATCGTCGAGCTCGTCTTCGTGGCCGGCCCCGCGATCTGCGGCCTCGTCGTGGCGCTCGCCTCGCCCCAGGCCGCGATCGTCGGCGCGGCCGTCGCGGTGGCGGTGGGGACGGGCTTGATGGCGACCTCCCGCGCCTCGCGCACCTGGCCTCCCCAACCGAGCACGACGGGGATCGCCGGCGCCCTCTCCGATCGGGGGCTGCGCACGCTCGTCTTCCTGAGCGTGCCGATCGGCGGCGCGCTCGGGGTACTCGACATCGGCATGCCGGCGTTCGCCCGGGCGCACGGGCACCCGTCCGCCGCCGGCCTGTTGCTGACGGCGTTCGCCGTCGGCAGCATGGCCGGCGGCCTCTGGTTCGGGTCGCGCCGCTGGCCCGCCGCGACCCTCTACCGGCGCTTCGTCGTGGTCGCGGCCCTGTTCACGCTCGGGCTCCTGCCGCTCGCCGCGGCCTCGTCGCTGGCCGCCATGGCGCCGCTCGCGGTGCTCGCCGGCATCGCCTTCGCGCCCGCGGTGACGTGCATGTACCTGCTCGTCGACCGGGTCGCGCCTCCGGGGACGGGCACCGAGGCCTACACGTGGATCCTGACCGCGACCGCGGGCGGGCAGGCGCTCGGCGCCGGCGTCGCCGGCATCGTCGCGCAGGACTCCGGCGTGCGGGCGGCGCTGGTCGTCGCTTCGGCGACGGCGTTCGTCGGCGTCCTCGTCGCGCTGGCCCGGCGCCGGACGCTGGCCAGCTCGGGCGAAGGATCGCCCGCCGCAGCGGCGGTCTGACTCAGCGGTACCGGCCTCCCGCGCGCGCCCAGAGCATCAGGTGCTCGGCGCCGCAGAACGCGTCGCCGACGAGGTGCTCGCCCCGGTGACGGACGAGCAGGATCCGCGTGTCGTCGAGCGCGGCGTCGCATTCCGAGCAGCGGTCGAGCGCGGGATCCGGCGGCGCCGGCTCGTCCGGGAGGCCGGCCTCCCAGTGGGCGCCGTGCATCGCCCACGGCACGACGTGCTCCAGCCGGCAGAACGCGGCCTTCCGCTCGCCGGCGATCTCGGCCGCCCGGTAGCCCTCGTCGGGCTCGAGCGGAGCGCCGCACCAGCTGCAGCGAGTCGCCACGGTCACGGGGGCACCGTAGCGTCCGTGGCCGGGGGCCCGGACGCGAGTGTGCCGCTATCGTGGCGCCGCGCATGCCGGATCCGCTGAAGATCGTGGTCCTCGAAGGGGATGAGACCGGCCAGGAGCTGCTCGAGCAGGCGCTGCGCGTGCTGGCGCCCGACGTGGTCGGCCTGGCGCTCGAGCTCGAGCGCTTCGACCTCTCGCTGGAGAACCGGCGGCGCACGGCCAACGCGGTCGTCGACGAGGCCGGCGCGGCGATGCGCGCGTCCGGATACGGCATCAAGGCCGCGACGATCACGCCCGAGGGGGCCGACGACGTCGGATCCCCCAACCGGCTGCTGCGGGAGGCCGTCGACGGCAAGGTCATCATCCGCACCGGCCGCCGCATCCCGGGCGTCACGCCCGTCGCGGGCGTGCACTACCCGATCTCGATCGTCCGGATGGCGGTCGGCGACGCCTACGGCGCCAAGCAGTGGCGGGAGGGCGATCCCGGGTCGAGTCACGAGGTCGCCTTCCGAACCGAGCGCATCACCCGCGAGGTGTCCCGCGCCGTCTCGGAGTACGCCTTCCGCACCGCCGAGCGCATGCGCGGCCGCGTCTACGGCGGGCCGAAGTGGACCGTCTCCCCCATCTACGAGGGCATGCTCAAGGAGGAGATGGACGAGGCCGCCGGCCGCCACCCCGACATCCCGTACATGCCCGTGCTGATCGACGCCACCTACGCCGGGCTCCTCACCGGCGCGGCCGACGCCCCGCTCGTCATCCCCGCCCTGAACCGCGATGGCGACTGCCTCTCGGACCTCGTCATGCCGATGTTCGGTTCGATCGCCGGCGCCGAGTCCGTGCTCCTCGCCTTCGACGAGCGCTTCGAGGTGACCGTCGCGATGGCCGAGGCGCCGCACGGGACGGCGCCGGCGCTCCAGGGCAAGGACATCGCCAACCCGATGGCGATGATCCTCGCGTGCGGCGCGGTCCTCCACTACGCGGCCGAGCGCGGAGCCCCGGGCGCCGAGCTCGCGTCGCGGGCCATCTACGAGGGCGTCCTCGAGACCGTCGCCACCGGCGTGAAGACTCCCGACCTCGGCGGCCACGCCGGTACGACGGAGTTCACCGACGAGGTCGTCTCCCGAGTCCGGACCAAGGTCGACGTCTGGTCGGCCATGGGCTCGGCCTGAGCCTCTCCGCGCGCCGCGGCGCCGCCTTGCCGGGCCGCTTCGCGCACATCGCCCCGGCGGGACGAACGACGGCCACGAAGGAGGCCGTCTCGGCCGGGCCCTCGGGACTTCCCCGGCGGAGGAGGGTTATGCACGCATGGCGTGCACAACCCTCCACTCGTGACGTTCCGAGCGAATGTTCCGCGGCCGTCGCGGCTACGCGCAGCGCTTCGGTACGCCGGGCGCCGGGCAGGCAGCGGCCGTTACGTGCCTCGCACCGGCGGCAGCCTCGTTCCGGACCGGGCAGAGACACTGGTGCGAGCGCTCGGGGACCCTCCCAGGACGGCGCGGGCGCGCGACCGTGAGCGGCCGCCGATGCGGATGCTCACGCCACGTCTCGCGCTCGGCGGCGGACGCGTCCGCGCCCCTTGCGCTCTGCCACCAGGATCTCGCTGACCGGAACATGTGTTCGCAAGCTACGTAGGCCGCCGGACGGAAGCCCGGCGGCGCCTCGCGCCGGGTCGGTGAGGGGCCAAATCGCCCGTCACAGCGGGCGATGGAGCATCTCGGACTGCAACGGAAATTGCAGGCAAGCACCTGTTCGGTCCGGGCCGACTATGGTCCCGCCGCGTGATCGACCCCTACGTCCACCGCCTCCGCGTCCGCTACGGCGAGTGCGACCCGCAGGGGATCGTCTTCAACGC
>JAOPZQ010000645.1 GCA_025964075.1 Solirubrobacterales bacterium
CTGCCACGCCGTCGGCAGCACGTCCGAGAGATAGACGAAGCGCTCGTCGGGCGGCCCGTCGGGCACCTTGATGGGGCCGAACTGCGCCTGGGGCACGCGCAGGTACTCGGCCTGGCCGCCGGGGACTTCGCCGTAGAGCTTGGTGTAGCCGAACAGCGCCGCGCCCATGCCCTCCTCGCGAACCTGCGTGGTCTCGCATTGGGTGAACAGGCCCTCGCCGCACATGAAGCACGTGCCGCACGCGATCTGAAAGGGGATGACGACGCGGTCGCCCGGCTGGAGGTTCGGGACCTGGCTGCCCACCTCCTCGACGACGCCCATCGGCTCGTGACCCAGGACGTCGCCCTCGCCCATGAACGGGCCGAGCACCTCGTAGAGGTGGAGGTCCGAGCCGCAGATTCCGGAGGACGTGATGCGGATCACCGCGTCGGTCGGCTCGGAGATCCGAGGATCGGGCACGGTGTCGACGCGCACATCGCGGCGCCCATGCCAGGTGACGGCCTTCATGTGCTCACTCCTCGTGGTCGGTTCCGCTGACACGGGTGCCCCGCAGGAGGCGACGAAAACGTGATTACGCCGTAGGATGGCGCGCGGGAGGCGCGTGAGCTCAGAGACTCTGAAGCTGATCTCGATCCCCGTCTTCACCGGGGTCATCGGCTACATCATCAACTGGAGCGGCGTGTGGATGCTGTTCCATCCGCTCGAGTTCCACGGGTTCAGGCTGCCGGGCCTCGCGCCGCTCGCGCGCCTGCTCCCGCGCAAGCTCCAGGAGATTCCCGGGATCATGCACGGCGGGGTCGGCTGGCAGGGGATCATCCCGAGCCGCGCGTCGAAGATGGCGAGCATCGCCGTCGACAAGGGGATCGCGAAGCTCGGCAGCCCGGGCGAGTTCTACCAGCAGCTCGAGCCCGACAAGATCGCCGAGCACATCATCACGTCCTCCCAGCGGGACATCCACGACGTGGTCGAGCGGATCATGCGCCGCGACCACGCGCGCCTGTGGGCGGACCTGCCCCCGCGGGTCCGCGAGGCCGTCCACGCGCGCGTGCAGCAGCAGCTCCCGGACATCGTGCGCGAGGTCACCGACGAGATCGGCACGAACATCGACCAGCTGCTCGACGTCAAGCTGATGACGATCGACCACCTGGAGAAGAACCCGGAGCTCGTCAACCGGATCTTCCTCGACGTCGGCAAGCGGGAGCTCACCCTGATGATCCGGTTCGGGTTCGTGTTCGGCTTCGCGCTCGGCATCCCGGTCGCCGTGGTCACCCACTTCGTGCCCCAGTGGTGGCTGCTGCCGGTGCTCGGAGTGGTCGTCGGTTGGACCACGAACCTGCTCGGCATGAAGCTGATCTTCGAGCCGGTCGAGCCCACCGGGTGGGGCCCGATCAAGATGCACGGCCTGTTCCTCCGCCGCAAGCACGAGGTGGCGGAGATCTACGCGAAGATCATCGCCGAGGACGTCGTGACGCTCACGAACATCGGCACCGCGCTCCTCCACGGACCCCGCGCCGACCGCACGCGCCGGATGCTCAAGGACGCGCTGCGGCCCGCGGTCGATCGCGCGACCGGGCCCGCGCGCACGGCCGTGCGGGTGGCGATGGGCGCGCGCGAGTACGACTCGATCCGCGAGTCGGTAGCGACCGAGGCGGTCGAGTACACGGTCACGCCGTTCAGCGACGTCGACTTCAACCGCGCCCAGAGCGAGCGTGTCCGCACGCTGCTCGCCGCGCGGATGCGCGAGATGCCCTACACCGACTTCGTCGAGATGCTGCGGTCCGCGATCAAGGAAGATGAGTGGATGCTCTACGCGCACGGCGCCGTCCTGGGGTTCGGCGCCGGCCTCGTCCACCTCGCGATCTTCGGTGTCTGAAGAGGAGGACAGCCTGATCTCGGCGCTTCCCGGCCTCGCCCGGATCGCCGCAAGCACGTGGTGGCACACGACCGAGTTCTGGGTCGGGACGTCGGTGCGCGCCGGCCGCCGGCTCGTCCGCGCCGCGGTGAACGGCGAGTCGCCCGCCGTCCTCGTCGAGGACGCGCGCGACGCGATCCGCGGCTACGCGCGCGAGCTGCTCAACCTGGCCGACGAGCCCGGGCGCGCGACGACCGCGCAGGACAACGGCAACCTGACGCTGCGCGAGCGCGGCGAGGAGCTCCTGCGCCGCTCCGCCGACGTCGGCTACGAGGAGGACGCGCACCCGGCGTACGACCGCATCCTCTCCGAGCTCGCGCCGGACGAGGGAAGGATCCTGCGCCTGCTCGCCATCGAGGGACCACAGCCCTCGGTCGACGTGCGCGCGGGGCTGCCGATGGTCACCCAGCTCGTCGCCCCCGGCCTGACGATGATCGGCGCCGAGGCGGGAACCCGGTACGGCGAGCGTGTCCCGGCCTACCTCAACAACCTCTACCGCCTCGGCCTGATCTGGTTCTCGCGCGAGCCGCTCGAGCCCCACGCCTACCAGGTCCTCGAGGCACAGCCGGACGTGCTCGCGGCACTGCGCCGCGGCCGGCAGGGCAAGACCGTGCGGCGAAGCATCCACCTGACGCCGTTCGGACAGGACTTCTGCGAGACGTGCCTACCGCTGCACACGGCGGAGCTCGACAAGCTGCCCGGCGCCATCGTGCCGCCAGGCGACCCGGGGCCGCCGCAGGCGCGGATCGTCGGCGAGGAGTTGGCGGCCGCCCCGACCCCGCACCGGGGCAGCCCGCCGAGCTAGTGGGTGAGGCCGCCGCGCCCGCGCCACCCGGTCATGAACGCGACCAGGGCGAGGATGCCGAGCACGAACAGCACGGGATGAATGATGGCGCCTCCGGCGATTGCAATCGCAAGGAGAACGATTCCGACGATGAGCCACAACATTGGGTCCCTCCTTCCTGTGACATGAGAGGAATTACCCGGCCCCGCGGAGGGCCAACCTGGTTGCGAAGATGAGACCTCACCCCGAGGACCGAAACCTGGAGCCGCTCATGTCAACCAACAGCTTCGACGCGAAGGACCACCTCGACGTCGGCGACCGCTCCTACGAGATCTATCGGCTCGACGCGCTCCAGGCACGCTACGACGTCGCCCGGCTCCCGTACTCGCTGAAGATCCTGCTGGAGAACCTGCTGCGCCACGAGGACGGCGAGTCCGTGCGCCGCGAGGACATCGAGGCGCTCGCGTCCTGGGACGCCAAGGCCGAGCCTTCGAACGAGATCGCCTTCGCGCCCGCGCGCGTGGTGATGCAGGACTTCACCGGCGTGCCCGCCGTCGTCGACCTCGCGGCGATGCGCGACGCGATGGCCGAGGTGGGCGGCGACGCGGCGAAGATCAACCCGCTCGTTCCGGCCGAGCTCGTGATCGACCACTCCGTGCAGGTCGACGCGTTCGGCTCGCGGGACGCGTTCCGCCTGAACGCCGAGCTCGAGTTCTCGCGCAACCAGGAGCGCTACGCGTTCCTGCGCTGGGGCCAGGGCGCGTTCGACGACTTCGCGGTCGTTCCGCCCGACACGGGCATCGTCCACCAGGTGAACCTCGAGTACCTCGCGCGCGTGGTGTTCACGCGCGAGGCCGCCGACGGCATCGTCCAGGCGTATCCGGACACGCTCGTCGGCACGGACTCGCACACGACGATGATCAACGGCCTCGGCGTCCTCGGCTGGGGCGTCGGCGGCATCGAGGCGGAGGCGGCGATGCTCGGCCAGCCGATGTCGATGCTCATCCCCCAGGTCGTCGGCTTCCGCCTGACGGGCCGCCTGCCCGAGGGCTCGACTGCCACCGACCTCGTCCTCACCGTCACCCAGATGCTCCGCCAGCGCGGCGTCGTCGGCAAGTTCGTCGAGTTCTACGGCCCCGGCCTCGCCGACCTGCCGCTCGCCGACCGGGCGACGATCGGCAACATGAGCCCGGAGTTCGGCTCGACGTGCGCGATCTTCCCGGTCGACGCCGAGTCGCTGCGCTACCTCGAGTTCTCCGGACGCCCGCCGGAGCTCATCCGGCTCGTCGAGGCGTACTCGCGCGCCCAGGGGCTCTGGCACGACGACGACAGCGAGGAGCCGACGTACTCGGAGACGTTGGCGCTCGACCTCGGCGACGTCGTCCCGTCGATCGCCGGCCCCAAGCGCCCCCAGGACCGCGTCGTCCTCACCGAGGCGAAGGCGTCCTTCCGCCTCGCGCTCGAGGGCTTCCTGCCCGAGGAGGACGCCGAGGACGAGGCCGTCGCCGAGACGTTCCCCGCCAGCGATCCGCCCGCGCTGAGCGAGCCGGTCAACGGCGACGTCCCGCGCGACCGGCTCGCCGCCCCCGCGCCCGCGGGCGAAGGAACGAGAGTCGCACAGGTGGCCGAGCGCCCGCGCTTCACCGTGCCCGTGACCCTCGCGGACG
>JAOPZQ010000681.1 GCA_025964075.1 Solirubrobacterales bacterium
CCCACATGAGGCTGCAGCGCCGGACCGTCTCCTTGCCCGGGGAGAGCGCGTAGATCGGCACCTCGGGGCGGTGGGCGGAGACGAGTCGCGCGGAGCGGCCCGACAGCGTCGGAACCACGAGCGCGGCGAGCCCGAGCTCGCGCGCCGCGAGGCACAGCGAGTGGGCCATCGTGTAGGCCGGGTCGCGGTCGCCGCGCCGGACCCGCTCGGTCTCCCAGCGCTCGTAGGGGAGATGCTTCTCCGTGTGCTCGGCGATCCGCGCCATCGTCTCGACGGCGGCGACCGGATGGGCGCCGACGGCCGTCTCCTGGCTCAGCATCACGGCGTCGGTTCCGTCGAAGATCGCGTTGGCGACGTCGGCCGCCTCGGCGCGCGTGGGCCGCGGGGAGACGACCATCGAGTCGAGCATCTGCGTCGCCGTGATCGACGGCCTCGCGAAGTGGCCGGCGAGCGCGAGGATGCGCTTCTGCACGATCGGCACCTCCTCGAGCGGCAGCTCGATGCCGAGGTCGCCGCGCGCGACCATCACGCAGTCCGCCGCGCGGAGGATCTCCTCGGCGTGCTCGACGGCCTGCGGCTTCTCGATCTTCGCGACGAGCGGCGTGCGCGTGTGCCGGCGCACCTCGTGGATGTCCGCGGCCTCGCGGACGAACGAGAGGGCGACGATGTCGACGCCGATCGTGGCGCCGAACTGGAGCATGTGCAGGTCCTCCTCCGGGACCGCCGGCAGTCCGGACGTCGCGCCGGGGATGTTGAGGCCCTGGCGCGACGCGACCGCGCCACCCGCCTCGACCTCGGTGTCGATCTCGCACTCGGGTCCGCGGACCGCGACCACGCGCAGGCGGACGGCGCCGTCGGCGAGGTAGACGATGTCGCCGGGCGAGACGGTCTCGGGCAGGCCGGCCCAGCTGATCGACATGCGGTCGGCGTCGCCGACGATGTCCTGGCCGCACAGGAGCGTGAGCGTGTCGCCGGGCTTGAGCTCGGCGACGTCGTCGAGCAGCGGCCCGATCCGCAGCTTCGGACCGGGGAGGTCCTGGAGGATGGCCACCTGGCGTCCCGCGCGGTTGGCGGCGATGCGCACGCGCGACGCGTTCTCGGCGTGCTCCTCGCGCGTGCCGTGGGAGAAGTTCAGCCGCGCCACGTCGAGACCCGCGGCGACCATCCGGACCAGGGTCTCGGCATCGCGACAGGCGGGACCGATGGTGGCGACGATCTTCGTGCGACGCATGCGGCGATGACGGTAGCGACCCGGAGCTTAGAATCGTGAACATGCCGCGTTTCAATCTGTTCGGGGCCGAGTTCGAGCGCGATCCCACCGACCCCGAGGGCTACCACACCGGCATGGACCGCTTCGGCAAGAAGATCGGGGCCCAGGAGATGGGCGGCTCGGTCTACGAGCTGCCGCCGGGGCAGAGCGTCTGCCCGTACCACTACGAGTACGCGGAGGAATGGCTGATCGTGCTGGAGGGGCACCCGACCCTGCGTCAGCCGTCGGGCGAGTCGGTCCTCGATCCCGGCGACGTCGTCTGCTTCCCGCCGGGGCCGGAGGGCGCGCACAAGGTCACGAACGGCGGCGACGAGGAGGTCGTCCGCGTCCTGATGATCTCGAGCGAGCGACCGCCGTTCGTCGCCGTCTATCCCGACAGCGACAAGATCGGCATCTTCCCGGGCAACCGCGACGACAACCTCATGGTGCGGCGTGAGAGCAACGTCGACTACTGGGACCGGGAGTCGTAGAGGCGGGCGCGGAGCAGCGCGAGCACGCGGCCGGGCTCGTACTCCAGCTGGCGCCAGCTGATCCGCAGGACGTGCCAGCCGGCGAGCTCGAGGTCGAGGTCACGTGCACGGTCGCGCTCGAAGGCGATCGGCGTGTCGTGCGTCTCGCGGCCGTCGGCCTCGACGACGAGACGGTGCTCCGGCCAGTGGAAGTCGACCTCGTGGCCGCAGACGAGGCCGTTGGTGATCGGCTCCGGCAGGCCGTGCTTTCGGACCAGTGCGAGCACGCGGCGCTCGAAGTCGCTCCGGACGTTGGTGGGGGCGTCGGTCGACTGCGCCACGAGGAGGCGAAGGGCGCTGGCGCCGCGGCGGCCGTTGGCGCGTTGCAGCGTCGCGCTGACGGCTACGCGGTCGAACGTGCGAAGGATCAGCGATTGCTCGAGGGCGCGGGCGAGCTGGCGTTCGTTGATGACGGTCGCCAGATCCACGAGCGTGCGGGCGACGGAAGTGCACGGGACGCCGTGGACGTCCGCGACCTCCTCGAGAGGGAGGGACCGGGTGCCGTGGACGACGATCCCGCGGCGCCGGCGGCTGCCGATGCGCGGGATGGTCACCTCGACGTAGGTCTCGGCGCCGGGGCGCAGCCCGTGGAGCGCCGCGGCCGAGCGGTGGCTCAGCAGCGCGCCGTCGCCGCACGCCAGGACGGCCGCGTGGAACCGGCCGAGCCGGCTCAGCGGGGCGCTGCCGACGGCGTAGACGCCCGGGTAGAGCAGGCGGAGCCGCTTGACCGCCAGGCGGTGGCGGATCTCTGTGGCGGTGACGCCCACCGCCAGCAGCTCACGGCGGCCGACGACGTCGTAACCGCCGCTCGCGATCCGCGCGATGGTCACGTCCGGATGCTCCGCCCTGGCCGGCCCGGGCCGCGGTGATGCGGATCGGTGCTGTAGGGGACCCTCGATCCGCATCACCCTCCCAGCGTGGCCGAGATGGCGTTGCGTGTGTGTCACGACGTGTGCCGATTCGCGCTCCGGCGCAACGACTACGCTGACGCCGTGCCGCAGTCGCCGTTGGCCCCCAGTGCGCGAGGCTCGCGGCGGACGCGCTCCAGATTCGGGCTGGTGTCGCGGCGGGTTCTCTAGACGC
>JAOPZQ010000021.1 GCA_025964075.1 Solirubrobacterales bacterium
AGGTCGGAGATCGTGGCGGCGTCGGCGACGCCGTCGCCGAGGAGGCCGGCTCCGCCCTCGGGCCCGAGCGGGATCGCGATGATAGGCGGGAACGTCTCGTAGCTGGTGAGCTCGCCGGTGCCGGTGATGAGCGCGCGGACATTGGCCGCGACGACACGGGCCTGGGCGTTGGCGATGCCCGCCATGTCGCGGTCGGCGTCGGCGAGGTCACCGAGGGCGAAGATCCGGGTCTCGCCGACGACGCGCAGGTGCTCGTCGACGCGGACATAGCCGCGCGCGTCGCGGCGGTCCTGCAGGGCTCCGCCCTCGAGGTACTCGCTGTGCGCGTGCACGCCGAAGGCGCGGAACCAGATGTCGGCGGCGAGCTCGCCGCCGTCCGCGGTGGCGATGGCGATCGAGGCGAGCGTCGCGGGCGGAGCGCTGGGCAGTTCGACGATCGCCCTGCCCAGCCGCAGCTCGACGCCGAGAGCGTCGAGCTGGCGGCGCAACTCGTCGCGGAGGTCCTGGTCGTAGGGGCCGGTGAGGATGTCCTCGGACATGTCGGCGATCGTCACGCGCTTGTCGGGGAAGAACGCCTTGATCTCGCCGGCCAGCTCGAGGCCGGACGGACCGGCGCCGACGATCAGAACGCGGTCGGCCGCGAGCAGCGCCTCGTGGGCGGCGCGGTGCCGGGCTCGGGCGGTGGCGATGTCGGGCTCCTCGGTCTTGGCCGGGAACGGATATGCGGACCCGGTGGCCAGCACGAGGAAATCGGGCTCGAGGACGTCACCCGACGCAAGCGTGACGCGGCGGCCGTCGACGGCGACGGCGCGATCGCGGAGGAAGCGGCCGTGGGTGAGCAGGTGCTCGTAGGGGAAGAAGATCCGCTCCAGCCAGTCCGGGTCGACGAGGGCGCGCCACGCGGCGACGTTGTGGACGAAAGCGCCGGTGGGGTCGACGAGCGTGACGTCGGCGACGTCGTCGAGCGCCTTGGCGGCGTTGATGCCGCCGTAGCCGCCGCCGACGACGACGACGGAGGCGCGTGCTGTGGGGGTGTCGGCCACGATGGACCTCCTCAGGCTCGTAGTTCAGTAGTCCCAGCGTAAGTCATAGTCGCTAGCTAATTCCTAGTAGCGACTGGTAAGCTAGCATGAACTCGTGGCCACCACCCGCAAGCTGAGCCATGACGAGGTCTCCGCAGGCTGCGACCGCGGCAAGGCCGCGCTCGGGCGCGCGTTCGAGTTCCTCGGCAAGCGCTGGAACGGCGTGCTGCTAGGCACCCTGCGCAACGGGCCCGCCGGCTTCCGTGAGCTCTCCCGCGCGGTCGACGGCATCTCCGACTCGGTCCTCTCCGACCGACTCTCCGACCTCGGCGCGGCGGGCCTCATCGTCCGGACCGTCGACGAGGGGCCGCCCCTCGCCGTCGCCTACGCCCTGACCGACCGCGGCAAGGCGCTGCTGCCCGCGCTCGAGCAGATCACGCTCTGGGCGCAGGAGCACCTCGTGCAGGACGACCCGACTACCCCTTCGGCGAGTTGACACCGTCGAGACGACCCCAATAGGGTCGTACGAGGTAACTGTCGCGTCATGGTGGAGCACCGGCGGCGCTGACCGGCCAGACCGTGACACATCGAATATCGCCGGTGACGCTGGCTTATGCAGGTGGTCCCGTACCCACAATCGCGAAAGGCTTGGCGATGAAGCGTCTATTCAGTGTGTGCGGCGTCGTCGCGCTCGGCGCCGCGGCGTTGGCGATGCCTCCGTCCGCCCCGGCCGCCACGCCCGTCGGCACCTGCACGAAGTCTTACCAGCCTTACCTGCGCGAGGAGTTCGCGGCGCTCGGCGCAACGCCCGACCAGCAGCAGTTGTTCAGAACCATCTTCGACGCTGTGAACAAGAACGGCGATGCCGTCGTCTGTTTCAAGTTCTATCCGAACGGTCTCCACGACATTCATTCCGGCAACTTGGTCGACAACAACGCGGCGCCACACTCATAAGCGAAGGGACGGGGCTTTCACCCGCGGCTCGTTTTCCTCGTTGCCGGTGGCTTTCGGGACTTCGCGACGTGAGACGGCGATTGCGCGCCAGACGGCTTGCGGCTTCGGTGCGAGTGGGGTTCCAGGCGTTTGGCCGGGCTGGTCGGGGCGCCGGGCAACGGGTTGGCCTCGAGGCTGTCCAGGAACGAGCGGCTCTCGGCGAGCGCACAATCGACCAGCTCGGCTGCGTGCGAGAAGTCGATCGGCAGGACGTGCTGAGGGCACGGTATCGGGAGCACGACGAGGCGCGCCCGCTCGCGGTAGAGCTCGATGTCGACAAGCAGTCGCTGCGCGAGCATCACGCTCATCGCGTGCAGCAGCATGGCCAGCGCTCCGCGGGGCGGGGTATCGCGATCGCAGGCGAACCCCGCGGGCAGCACATATATCTCGTCGGCGCCGAGTTCGATGGCGTGCGAGAGCGGCGTGTTGTCGCACACGCCCCCGTCGATCAGCAGACGACCGTCGAGCGCCACCGGCGCGAACACGCCCGGGATCGCAGCGCTCGCCATCACCGCGTCGACGGCCGGCCCCCGAGACAGGCGCACCTCGCCTCCGCTGAGGACGTCGGTGACGATCACGTGCAGCGGCACGCGGGCGTCCTCGAGCCGGTCAAAGCCCACGTGTCGGGTGATCAGCCGGCGCAGGCTGCCATCGGGCACGACGTGACTGCTACGTCCGACAAACCCGAGAAGGCCGGTCACCGGCCTGAGCGGGAAGATCGTGCCGCGGTGGAGCCCTTGCCACACCTCGCCGAGCTCCCTGGCCGTCTGCACCGTCGGCTCGCGCGAGGCGATGAACGCTCCGTTGATCGCGCCGGCGGAGGAGCCGACGATCACGTCCGGCGCGATCCCGCGCTCGAACAGCGCCTGCAGCATCCCGACCTGGACGGCTCCGAGGCTCGCCCCGCCCGACAGGACGAACGCCCGGCTAACCCGACCGTTTGACCCTCCATTCGCCTTGCGCATGCTGGTAGGACCCGCGCACTCCGGCCGACGGTTCTCGAACCTGCCGTCGCGTCCGGCTCTGCTTGGTGCGCGGTCTCGCCGCTGAGGGTCGTCTCAGGGAATACTGGTCGGAATGCGTGAGATCGCGGCCGCGGCTGGACCCGACGTAGAGACCGCCTCGCTGGCGGCGTGCGTCGCCTCGGTCTTGGAGCTGGAGGTGCCCCCGCTCACACCGGGGGCGGCGCTGCTCGAAGTGCGCCAGTGGCTCGCGCAGCGCAACTTCGGGCTCGCCGACATCGCCGATCCACAGGGCTTCGCCTGGCCCGGGTACTGGCTCGCGCGCGATGCCGGAGGGCGCTGGGTCGTGATGTTCGGCGTGCCCTCAGCCGTGGTCTGGGATCCGACGGGACGCGGGACGGCTGTCGAGGCGATCGTCGCGGGGCTGCTGCCGGCGCCGCTGGCGTTGACGCCGCCGATGCTCGCCGGCCCCGGCACGTCCGCGGCAGTCGCCGGCCGGGTCGAGCTCATCTGCCTCGCCGCGGGCGCGGAAGCGCCGGTGACCGTCGTCGATCAGGCCCGCGCGCTAGCCGGGCGCGGCCTCGACGGCGACCGCTACGCCGCGGCGCGGGGCACGTTCTCCGGCGGTCCCGGCTCCGGGCGGG
>JAOPZQ010000066.1 GCA_025964075.1 Solirubrobacterales bacterium
TGGGCCAACACGATCGCGACCGTGCTGCTGGCCCTGTCGGTCGGGTACTGGCTCGGCGGCCGGCTGGCGGATCGTCGACCGTCGCTGCGCGGGTTGTGCCGAGTGGTGCTCGCGGCCGGGCTCCTGCTGGCCGCCATCCCGTACGTCGCCCGGCCGTTCCTCGGCGCCGCGGTCGGGGCCCTCGACTCGATCTCGGCCGGCGCGGCGATCGGGTCGCTGCTCGCCGTCCTCGTACTCGTCGCGGGCCCCGTCCTGCTCCTCGGGATGGTGTCCCCGTACGCCGTGCGGCTGGCCGTCTCCAGCGTCGAGGAGTCCGGCGCGATATCGGGGGGCCTCTACGCGCTCTCGACCGCGGGCTCCCTGGCCGGCACGTTCCTCGCCGCGCTCGTCCTCGTGCCGTTCGCCGGCACGCACCGCACGTTCCTCGCCTTCGCGCTCGCGCTGACCCTCGTCGCCTGCGCCGGGCTCGGGCCTCGCGCTCTGCTCGCCTCGATCGTCGTCGCCGGGTTGCTCGTCCTGCCGCCGGGATCCATCCGCACCAGCGCCTCCGACGGCCGGGTGATCTACGAGACCGAGACCCCGTACCAGTATGCGCGCGTGCTTCTCGACACCGACGGCACGCGGCGACTCGAGCTCAACGAGGGCCTGGCCGTGCACTCCATCTACAAGCCCGGGCGCTATCTCACCGGCGACTACTGGGACGACTTCCTCGTCGGGCCCCTGGCGGCGCTCGGCCGTCCGCCCCGCACCGTGGCGATCCTGGGGAACGCCGGCGGGACCACGGCCCGGGCCTACGGCCACTTCTTCCCGGCCACGGCGGTCGACGGCGTCGAGATCGACCGTCGGCTGACCGACATCGGCCGCCGCTTCTTCGACCTGCACGGCCCGCGCCTGCGCCTCGTCACGGCCGATGCCCGACCGTTCCTGCGCCGGACGAGCCACCGGTACGAAGCCATCTTCGTCGACGCGTATCGCCAGCCCTACGTGCCTTTCTACCTCGCCACGCGCGAGTTCTTCTCCCTCGCCCGCGACCGACTCGACCGAGGCGGCCTCGTGGTCGTGAACGTCGGGCACCCCACCGGCTCAGCGACACTCGAGCGAGCGCTCGGCGCGACGATGAAGGCGGCGTTCCGCTACGTCGTCCGCGATCCGGTCACGCCCACCAACACCCTGCTGCTCGCCGCGCGCACGCCGATCGACGCCACCCGGCTGCTGGCCGCGGCGCCGGCGGTGCCCGCCGCCCTGTGGCCCGTGGTCCGAGACCTGGCGACACGACTCGCCCCGCCGCTGCCGGGAGGAACGCTGCTCACCGACGACCGCGCCCCCGTCGAGTGGAAGATCGATCGTTCCATCCTGCAGTACGCGACGCACCCTCGCTGAGGTCGAGAGCGGCCCTCAGCCGTTCTGGCCCGAACAGCATCCGGCGGACTGTGCGCTCGACCGCCGCGCGAACTGTTATGTTGCCGCCACGCCGAGTCCCGCGCGCCCCAGGGTGCCGGGAGCGGGGGAACCACTGGGCCGGTAGAGATCGGCTCTGGGGCGAATCGTCGCCGGTGCCGCGTCCAGCGGCACGTCGGTGACGTAGCGCGTCGGCGCGAGCCCGTCAGCTCACCCCGTAGGCAGACGAACTCGAGACGGAGGACGCGCCTTGCCTACCAGGTCCAGCCCTGCCACGCTGCCGCTGCCGGTCGACGAGGGCTGGGCGATTCTCGCCGAGCCGCCCGGCATCCGGGACCTCTGCCAACTCGAGTACTGGAGCGCCTCGCAGGAACGCTCGCTCCGCCGGCGGGCCGCCCGGCGCCCGCCCGTCCTCGTGGCGCGTGGGCGTGCGCCGATCTCGATCGCGCTTTCCGCGATTGCGCTGGGCGGCCCCGTCGCGGCGGTCGCGGGCGCGCAGGTCACGACGACCGCGAAGAGCGCGCCGTCGATGGGGCTGGCGCGGGGAGCCACCGGAGCACGAGTCCGCGCGCTGCAACGAGCGCTCGGCATTCCCGCCGACGGCGTCTTCGGCGCCCATACCGAGCGTGCGGTGCGCACGTTCCAACGCGCTCACGGCATCCCGACGACGGGGTTCGTCGGGCCCTTGACGACCGCGGCCCTCGGGCTGCGCTCCGCCGCGCCCTCGGACGTGTCCGCCGGCCCTCAGGCCCCGGCCCCGGCGGCCGTGTCGCTGACGGCCGACGCGACCCGCGCGATGCAGCGCGCGCTCGGCGTCACAGCCGACGGGATCGTCGGCCCGCAGACGCGCGCCGCGTTGCGCCGCTTCGAGGCCGCCCACGGGCTTCGCGCCGACGGCCAGCCCGACGCGGCGACGCTCAAGGCGCTAGGCGTCGATCCGACGTCGACGAACAACGCCACGCCAACCGTCCAGCCCGTCTCGGCGCCCCCGGCCGCGCCATCGAGCCCGGCCCAGGCCGCCGTCGCGGCGGCGATGTCGAAGGTCGGCTCCCCGTATCGCTCCGCAGCCTCGGGCCCCGATGCCTTCGACTGCTCGGGCCTCGTCGTCTGGGCCATGGGCAAGGCGGGCGTGACCCTGCCGCGGACGTCGTTCGCGCAATACGGGACCGGGACCGCCGTGCCCTCCTCCTCGATCCAGGCGGGCGACCTCGTCTTCTTCGACACCGCCGGACCGGGCGCGTCGGACGTCGGCATCGCGACCGGACCGGACACCGCCGTCTCCGCGACCACTCACGGCGTGATGACGCACTCCGTCCACGGGGATTACTGGGGCAGTCACTACGTGGGCGCGCGCCGGGTGATCTGAGGCTCGGCGCCGGGGCCCCACCAGGGAGGAATCACCAGTGTCGTGATCCGGAAATTCGGGTTGAGACTCGCGTGCGACTGGGCGTGATCTGACGCCGCCCGCCCGCCCCGATGACTAGGAGGGTCCTGAAAAACAGGACGGTGCGTCCGGGGTGGTCGTGGACCGAGCCGGGCGGTCGGCGAAGCCGAAGGGAATACTGGTGGTATTTCCGAGGATTCGGC
>JAOPZQ010000074.1 GCA_025964075.1 Solirubrobacterales bacterium
ATCGTCGTGTCCTTGCCGAGCGGCCAGTCCGAGTCGTCGAGCTGGAGCACGAGGCGCGCGCGGTGGTCCTTCGTCACCTTCGCGCTCGCGACGTGGCCGACCGGCCGTCCCGCGGCGCGGACGTAGATCCCGGGGATCACGCCCTCGGCGCTCGGCGTCACGACGACGATCTCGTGCCCGCCGCCGGAGCTCAGCACCACGATCAGCGCGACCACTGCCGCCACGGTGACGAGCGCGGCCACGGCCAGGCGCACGATCGCGGGTTGCCGCGCCACGACCGGCTCAGCCTCCGATCGGCAGGCGCGGGTCCTGCGAGTAGAAGAGGCTCACCCAGAAGGTGACGATCACGTGGATCATCACCAGGTTCACGACGAGCGAGGAGGCGACGGCGCGGCCCACACCCGCCGGGCCGCCCGAGGCGCGGTAGCCGAAGAAGCAGGACACCATGACGATGGCCATCGCCTGCGTCCCCAGGTCGAGCACCGCGACGAGCTGGTCCTGGATGTTCTGCGCCGCCCAGTGCGCGTTCATCAGCGTGCCGGCGGGCAGCCCCTGGAGCACGACCACGCCGTCGATATAGACGGCGGCTGAGTAGGAGATGAGCGCGGCGGCCACCGCGATCGGCACGAACAGCAGGGCGCCGACGATGCGCGTCCCGACGACGTAGGCCAGCGGGTCTACGCCCTCGGCCTCGAGCGCGTCGACCTCCTCGTTGATCTTCGCCGCCCCGATCTCGGCGACGATCCCGCAACCGACCTTCGCGGAGAACACGTAGCCGAACATCACCGGGATCGCGGCGCGCGGCCCGACGGTGCCGGTGAGGAAGCCCATGTAGTCGACTCCGCCGGCCGTGCTCAGGAAGAAGAACGCGAACGTGGCGACGGCGAAGCCGATGAACCCCGTCATCACGAGCAGCGTCATCGTGCTCGTGCGGATCAGGATCGCGGCCTGGCGCAGCGCCTCCGAGGCGAAGCGCGAGCTCTTCGGCAGCGCCCACAGGCTCGCGCCCATGAACGCGGCGATCTCGCCGGTCACGTTGAGCGCGTCGCGGATCGGCCTGTGCCGGGGCGCCCCGTCGTCGGCGGTCGGAGCCAGGGGTTCCGTGGTGACCGCCATCTCAGCCTCGCAGGACCTCGACCTGCGGGAACAGCGAGAGGATGACGAACTGCAGCAGCGTGTGGATGACCCACACGCCGAAGAACGAGATCATCACGCACTCGTTCACCGCGCGGCCGACTCCCTCGGTGCCCCCGCCGGCGTTCAGGCCCTTGTAGCAGGCGACGATGCCGACGAACACGCCGCACACGACCTCGACCACCAGGAGGCCGAGCACGTCGGTCGAGTAGACGAAGCTCCAGTAGCCGTCGCGGTAGGCGGCGGCCGAGACGATGTCCTGGTTCAGGATCGTGACCGCGAGGTACGAGACGCCGTGCGCGACGAGGACGGACGTCACGCCGAGGACGGGCATCATCAGCGCGAAGGCGATGACCCGCGGGACGACGAGCGTCCGGATGTGGTCGACGCCGAGGACGCTCAGCGCGTCGAGCTCTTCGCGGATCTTGCGCGCGCCGAGGTCCGCGGTGATCGCGCTTCCGATCACGCCCGCGCCGACCATCAGCGTGATCCAACGGCAGATCTCGCGTAGGAAGCCGACCTCGATGCCGCCGCCCGAGCGGTCGATCGTGCCGAGCGTCTTGACGATCGGGGCGAAGTAGGCCGCCGCCAGGCCGAGGGCGAAGAACGCGGAGGCGAGGGCGAGCGGGACGGCGCAGCGGCGGTACACGGTCGACATCTCGGCGAGCGCCTCGCGTCCCCAGCCGAACGGCGGCGTCGCGGCCGAGCGGACCGTGCGAACGAACAGCGTGCCGATGCCGCCGAGCACCTTGAGGCGCTCGTAGCCCGGCAGCCTCTCCAGCGGCTCCTCCAACCGCGCGAGCCTCTCGGCCCGGGTCACCTCTCCTGCCATCGCCTCTCGCTCCGTCGATCCAACAGGTGCTGAACCCGGCGGCAGACTAGGCGCCGTTGCGGGGTGCCGGCCGACCGTCCGGAAAGGCAGAACGAGCCATCGCGACGCCGACCGGTCGGCCGGCGCGAGGGCCCGTCAACGGTCGAGTGGGCGGTGACGGACGACTACGGCTTGGGCCTCGGTGAAGAAGTCGCGAGAGTACGCGCCCCCCTCCCGCCCGACGCCGCTGTCCCCCATCCCGCCGAAGGGCTCGCGCAGGTCGCGGTCGAAGAAGCAGTTGACCCAGACCGTGCCGGCTCGCCAACCGCTGACCATCGCGTGCGCGCGATCGAGGCTGGAGGTCCAGAGGATTCCGGCGAGTCCGAAGCTCGTGTCGTTGGCGATCGCCAACGCCTCGCGCTCGTCCTCGAACGGGACGATCGTCTGAACAGGTCCGAAGATCTCCTCGCGCACGGCCCGCATGCCGTTGTGCATCGACCCCAGGACCGTGGCGGGGAAGTGCAGGCCGCTCACGAGGTGGTCGTCCATCACGGACGCGCCACCGACGAGCAGTTCCCCTCCCTCGTCGCAGCCGAGCTCCACGTACGACTTGACCTTCTCCAGGTGCGCCGGCTCGATCAGCGGCCCGATGTCGGTGCGCGGATCCTTGGGGTCGCCGAGCTGCATCGCCGCGGCTGCGGCGACATACCGCTCGGTGAACGTCTCGAGGATGGACCGCTGGACGAGCAGTCGCGAGCCGGCGAGGCACATCTCGCCGTTGTTGGCGAAGGCCGCCCGGAGCGAGCCGTCGAGCGCGACGTCGAGATCGGCGTCAGCGAAGACGATGCTGGCAGAACGACCGCCGAGCTCGAGGCTGACCGGAGTCAGGTTCCGCGCCGCGGCGCCCATGATCGTGCGCCCTGTCTCGCTGGACCCCGTGAAGGTGATGCGGTCCACGCGCGGATCGCTGGTCAGGCTCTCGCCGATC
>JAOPZQ010000100.1 GCA_025964075.1 Solirubrobacterales bacterium
ATCGCCAACGTCCAAGCCAAGGTGGTCGCGGCCAACGTCCGCGCGCTCATCAGCGGCACGGGCGAGCTCACCAGCTACGAGACGTTCCCACCCATGATCGCGATCCCGCTCGGGCCCGAGGGCGGAGCCGGCCTCCGCGGTGACGGTGTCGCCGACGCAGCCACGATCGCGGACCTCAAGGGCCGCCACATGGGCACCGACCGCCTCGCGACGCTGTTCGACGCCGCCCCGCGTCTAGCCGCCTGAGGCAGCTCGTTCCCTCAGACCGCTGAAGGCCGCGCCGACGGAAGACACCCGGCGGCCGGACTACGTCCGCTTGCCGCTCGGCACGACGGCGCGGAGCCATATTCGCTCGAGCGTCGCGAGCGCGACGGCCTCGTCCCCGCGGCCTTCGCTGCCGAACTCGTCGAGCAGGTAGGCCTCGTTCATCAAGTTGAGCGCGCGCGAGAGGGCCCGGGTGTCGAGCGGCTCGAGCGAGCCGCGCTCGACGAGCTCGTCGAGGCCGTCCGCGGTCATCTCGACGAACGCGTCGACGTAGCCGCGATAGCCGCGCTCGATCTGCTCGTCGGTCGTCGCGGCCTCGGCCACCGCGCGGATCAGCGGGCCGTGACGTCCGAAGAACTCGACGATCCCGGTCAGGCCTTCGTGCGCGGCACGCGCGAAGTCCTCGGCAGCGGTCGCCCGCCAGCGCTCGGCGACCCCGTAGAGCTCGCGGCCGACGTCCTCGAGCAGGCGCAGGACGAGCTCGGTCACGTCGTCGAAGTGGCGGTAGAAGGCGGTGCGGGTGAGTCCGGTCCCGGCCATCACGTCGTCGACCGAGAGCTCGCGGAACGGCCGGGTGCGAAGGAGGCGGTCGGCCGCCGCGAGGATCTCACGGCGGGTGTTCTCGCGCTGCTCGCGCCGGCGGGTGCGCTGGGCGGGAGGGCTCACCGTCGGGGAACATAGTACTCAGTGACGCTCTGTTTGACTGCGCGTTACTGGACTGGTATCAATCGCCGCGTGGGGTCGGAGGGCCGGTCGCCAAGGCGGGGTGTGGCGCGGGCAGCGCTGGCGCTGGCGCTCGCCTTCGTCCTGGCCGCCCCGGCGGGCGCGCCGGCGGCGACGGGGATCCACAAGATCAAGCACGTCGTCGTGATCATGCAGGAGAACCGGAGCTTCGATTCCTACTTCGGCACCTACCCCGGCGCCGACGGCCTGCCCCGCGACGCCCAGGGGAACTTCACAACCTGCGTGCCCGACCCGAACGCCGGGCACTGCCAGAAGCCCTACCACGACCCGAGCCTGACGAACGCCGGCGGCCCGCACTACCAGGGCAGCGCCACCGAGGACATCGACGGCGGCAAGATGGACGGGTTCATCAAGACGGTCGAGAAGTCGGGCGACCTCGACACCGACCGGCTCGGCTGCGCGATCAACCTCCGGCCGCTCGACTGCGTCGACGTGATGGGCTACCACGACCAGCGTGAGCTCCCGAACTACTGGACCTACGCGAGGAACTTCGTGCTCCAGGACCACATGTTCGAGCCGTCGCTCTCGTGGAGCCTCGTCTCACACCTGTACATGGTCTCCGGGTGGTCGGCGAAGTGCGCGAACGGCTTCGTGCCCTCGACCTGCGTCGCGAACAACACGTTCCCGGACGCGGACGGCGTGCCGGAGAGCAACAACCCGCTGCTCCAGCAGATCACCGGCGCCGCGCTCGGGCTCCTCCAGCCGGCCGACCTCGACGACCTCCCGAACTCGCCGGCGCCGCCGGACTTCGCGTGGACCGACATCACCGACCTCCTGTTCCGCCACCACGTCAGCTGGCGCTACTACGTGCAGCGGGGCACGGAGCCCGACTGCCCGACGGGCGCGATGGTCTGCGTGCCCGTTCCGCAGGCGATCCAGACGCCGGAGATCTGGAACCCGCTGCCGGACTTCGCCACGGTCCACGCGAACCGCCAGCTCGGCAACATCCAGAACACGAACCGGCTGTTCCGGGCGGCCCGCATGGGCAAGCTCCCCAACGTGGCGTGGGTCGTCCCGAGCGGAGACGACTCCGAGCACCCGCCCGGCAGCATCCTCGCCGGCCAGGAACACGTCACCAACATCATCAACACGCTGATGGCGGGGCCGGAGTGGCGCTCGACGGCGATCTTCCTGGCGTGGGACGACTGGGGCGGCTTCTACGACCATGTGGCGCCGCCCACGGTCGACGGGCAGGGCTACGGGCTGCGGGTCCCCGGCCTCGTGATCAGCCCGTACGCGAAGCGGGGCTACATCGACCGCCAGACGCTGTCCTTCGACGCCTACCTGAAGTTCATCGAGGACGACTTCCTCGGCGGCCAGCGACTCGATCCGGCCAACGACGGGCGGCCCGACCCGCGGCCCGGGGTGCGCGAGAACCAGCCGATCCTCGGCGACCTGCGGAACGACTTCGACTTCACCCGCCGGCCCCGCCGGCCGCTGTTCCTGAACCCGGCCCAGCACATCCTCAATCCGCCGCTTCCGCATCTGTGAGCACCGTTGGCCGCATCGACGCCGGCGCCGTCGTGCGCCTCGCGCGCACCGACCTGCCGCGGCCGCTCGACGTCCTCATCCACCTCGGCGACGAGCGCGCCTACGCACGCTACGCGGCGCCCCCGCGGGCGCTCCTCGCGAAGGCGCGATGAGCGCGCCGGCCCGCCTCCTCGCGGCGCTCGTGGTCGCCGGTCTGGCGCTCCCCGCC
>JAOPZQ010000103.1 GCA_025964075.1 Solirubrobacterales bacterium
GTCCGCCTGATCGACGCCTGGGACGCGCCCGACATCCCGCTCGCGGCGCGCGCGCGGCTCGCCGTCGCCGCCGTCCGGGCCTGCGGCATCGTCGCGCCGCCGTCCGTCCCCAAGATCGAGCTGCGCCCCCGCGGCCCGCTCCACAGCCTCGCCCGTGACCGGCGCGCCGTCCGCTACCACTACGACGCGGGCAACGACTTCTTCGCGCTGTTCCTCGACGACTCGATGACCTACTCGTGCGGCGTCTGGACCCGCGGGGCGACGACCCTCGAGGAGGCGCAGGAGGCCAAGCTCGACCTCGTCAGCACGAAGCTCGGCCTGAAGGCGGGAGAGCGCGTCCTCGACGTCGGCTGCGGATGGGGCTCGTTCGTCATCCACGCCGCGAAGCACAACGGCGTGCGCGCGCTCGGCGTGACGCTCTCCGGCGAGCAGGCGGACCTCGCGCGGCGCCGTGTCGAGGAGGCCGGCGTCGCCGACCGCGTCGAGATCCGCGTCGCCGACTACCGCGAGCTGCGCGAGGAGCCCTTCGACGCGATCGCCTCGATCGGGATGGTCGAGCACGTGGGCGAGAACCGGATCGACGAGTACGCGGCGCGCCTGGCGTCGCTCCTCCGTCCGGGGGGCCGGGTGCTGAATCACGGGATCGCCCAGCTCCAGCACGGCGTGGACAACGAGGCCGGCCCGTTCTCCGAGCGCTACGTCTTCCCCGACGGCGAGCCCCTCCACCTCTCCCGCATCCAGCTCGCCCTCGAGCGCGCCGGCCTCTTCGTCGACCAGGTCGAGGGCTTCGAAGACGACTACCCGAAGACGATCACCCAATGGATCGCGAACTTCGAATCCCGCCTGAGCGACGCCGAGCGCATCGCCGGCGTCGAGCGCACGCGGGTGTGGCGCGTCTACCTCCACGCGGCGCGGGTCGGCTTCCAGACGGGGTTCGAGGCCGTCTACCAAGTGCGAGCGAGGAGACCGACATGACCGAGCGCCCGGAGGCGCCGATGCGCGACACGGACGCCGGACGCGAGCCGGCCGGTCCCGGCTGGTACGTGCTGAACCTACGCGACTCCGCCTACACCGAGTGCGAGGGCTACGGCCGCTACGCGCCGCCGGAGCCGGAGGACGCCGAGTTCGCGCAGTTCGGCGTCGGCGTGCACGTGCTCATGCCGGGCGAGCCCAACGGCCTCTACCACGGCGAGGAGAACCAGGAGGCGTTCTTCGTCCTCAGCGGCGAATGCCTCCTCATCGTCGAGGGCGAGGAGCGCCACCTGCGCCAGTGGGACTTCTTCCACTGCCCGGCCTGGACCCGCCACATCTTCGTCGGCGCCGGCGAGGGCCCGTGCGCGATCTTCATGGTCGGCGCGCGGGAGAAGTCGGGCCTCGTCTACCCGGTCGACCCGGTCGCGGCCCGCCATCGCGCCAGCGCCGCCGAGGAGACGGCGATCCCCCGCGAGGCGTACGGCGAGCGGACGTTCAGGCCGGCGCCGTACCGGCCCGGCTCGCTGGCTTAGCGGCCTTGGCGGCCTGCTTCTCGGGCGGGACGCGGACGACGTCCTTCGCCAGGCCGAGCTTCTCCATCGTCCAGATCACGAGCATCGACGGGTCGAACTGGTAGCGGCCGAGCCCGTGGCGTGCCGAGGTCGGGAACGCGTGGTGGTTGTTGTGCCACGCCTCGCCGAACGTGAACGGCGCGAGCCAGGCGAGGTTCCGCGACTCGTCCCCGGTGTCGTACTCCTGCTTGCCGAAGAAGTGACAGAGGGAGTTGATGCAGAACGTCAGGTGGTGCATGACGAGGATCCGGACGGCACCGCCCCACAGGAGCCCCTCGAGCCCGCCGGTCACCGTGCCGCTGAGCGCGACGCCGAGACCGAACGGGATCGCCAGCCCGGCGAGCACCCAGACGAAGAACGTCTTGTCGATGAACCGGACCACCGGATCGGCGAGGAGGTCCCGGGCGTAGCGCTGCTCCTCGGGATCCTCGTCGGCGAACACGACCCAGCCCACGTGCGCGTGGAACAGGCCCTTGAGCGCGCCCATCCAACCGTCGTCGTGGCCGGCGTGAGGACTGTGCGGATCGCCCTCCTGGTCGGAGAACGTGTGATGACGGCGGTGGTAGGCGACCCACTCGATCACGGGTCCCTCGACGCCGGCGGACCCGAACGCGGCGAGCACGCCCCGCGTGATCGGCCCCGTCGTGAACGAGCGGTGCGTGAACAGGCGGTGGAAGCCGACCGTGATCCCGAAGCCGGTGATCAGCAGCATGACGAAGAAGATCAGGACGTCCTGCCAGTGCAGGCTGTGGTTCCAGGCGAGGACGACGGCCCACGCGCCGAGGAGCGCGGGCACGGTCGTGACGGCCGCGTTCGCGACGCGGTCGACCATGCTCCCGGGCGGCGTTCCGCCGGACCGGTGGACGGTTGCGGCTTCCATGCGGTCGCGAGTCTAGCCGAGGCCGGTGTCGAGTCTGGCGTAGATCGGCGCGGTCGGGGGGCAGGCCGACCCGCCGCGCGGCGCTACCTCTCGCCGTCGCTGCCCAGGTGGCCGCGCAGCCGCAGCACGGCCTTCGTGTGGAGCTGGGAGATGCGCGACTCCGTCACCCCGAGGACCTCGCCGATCTCGCGGAGCGTCAGGTTCTCGTAGTAGTAGAGGGCGATCACGAGCTTCTCGCGCTCGGGCAGGCGCGCGATCGCGTCGGCGACGCGGTCCTTCAGCTCCGTCGCGTCGACGATCCGCTCCGGATCGGGCGCGTCCGGGTCGTGGAGCGTGTCGAGCAGCGAGACCTGGTCGCCCGAGGCGTCGGAGACCGACCACAGCTCGTCGAGCGCGGCGATCGTCGAGTTCGAGATCTGCATCAGCGACTCCTGGAAGTCGTCGACGCTGATCTCGAGCTCCGCCGACATCTCCTCGTCGGTCGGGGCACGCTGCAGGCGGTGCTCGAGCTTCGCGCTCGCGCGCTCGATCTCCCGCGCACGGGCGCGCACCGACCGCGGGACCCAGTCGAGCGAGCGCAGCTCGTCGATGATCGCCCCGCGGATGCGGGGGATCGCGTAGGTCTCGAACTTGATCTCGCGCGCGAGGTCGAAGCGGCCGATCGCGGAGATCAGGCCGAGCAGCCCGTAGGAGATCAGGTCGCCCTCCTCGACGTGCGCAGGGAGCCCGGACGCCATCCGTCCGGCCACGTACTTCACGAGCGGCGAGTAGGCGAGGACGAGCCTCTCTCGGGCGCGATCGTCCCCCGCCTTGTAGCGGCGCCAGAGATCCTTGAGCTCGATCGCTTTGACGTTCGTGTCCAGAACACCCCTCCCGGAGCTGGCCTCAGGCGCGCGGATGACTGCGAGCGTACGCGGACCTGAGGCGCCGCGACTCTACCCGAGTGTAGACCTGGGTCGTGGAGATGCTGGCGTGGCCGAGGAGCTCCTGGATCGCCCGGAGGTCCGCGCCGCCCTCGAGCAGATGCGTCGCGAACGAGTGCCGGAGCGCATGCGGGTGGATTCCCGGGGGCAGCTGCGCGCGGCGCGCCCACGAGCGAAGGCGCCGCCGGACGTCGGAGGTCGAGAGTCGACGGCCCGACTTCGAGAGGAACAGCGCCGCCTCGCCGTCGCCGGTGGAGAGCGCCGGCCGCGCGCGCTGCCGGTAGCGCTCGAGCGCCGCGACGGCGTGCTCGCCGACCGGCACGAGCCGCGTCTTCGAGCCCTTCCCCTCGACGCGGATCAGCTCGCGGTCGTGGTCGACCGCGCCGTCGTCGAGCTGCACGAGCTCCTCGGCGCGCAGGCCCGAGGCGTAGGCGAGCTCGAACAGCGCGCGGTCGCGCAGCTCCAGCGGCGTCGTCGCCGGGATGCGGTCGAGAAGCATGGCGACCTCCTCGGGCTTCAGCGTCATGGGGAGCGAGCTGCGGCGCTTGGGCGCGGCCACGAGGTCGGCGGGGTTCTGGGCCACCATGCCGTGCTGCACGAGCGCGCGGAAGAACGCCCGCAGGGCCGCGAGCTTCCGGGCGACGGTCGTGGGCGCGGCGCCGGCCCCGGAGACCGCGGCGGCGTAGCGCCGCACCGCCTTGACCGAGAGGTCCCCGGGCTCGAGGCCCTGGGCGCGGGACCACGCGGCGAACTGTCCGAGGTCGACCGAGTAGGCGCGGCGCGTCTTCTCCGCGGCGCCGCGCCGGCGCAGGTCCGCGTCGAAGGCGGCGAGGGCGGCGGACCAGGCGTCACTAGATTGCTCGGGGATGGCGGTGTTCTTCATCGAGACCACGACCGGTCAGGTCGCGACGCGGCGCCAGCTCGTCGAAGCCGGACTGGTGCCCCCGGACGTCTTGCCGCAGCTTCCCTGGCATCGCATCCAGGGGACGGATGACGCGACGACCATGTGGTACGCGGTGCTGCGCAAGCGGACGCGAGGGATCTTCATCGGCGCTCTGGCTATTCGCCACGGCGACCACCATGCCTCCCTGCTCGCGTCGGGGTGGGAGGAAGTGCCGATCGAGGAGATCGGCGTTCGTCAGGCGATGTAGACCGGCGCGCCCACCGGGACCTGCGGGTAGAGCTCGATCACGTCCGGGATCGCCATGCGGATGCAGCCGTGCGAGGCGGCGCTGCCGAGCGAGCCCACGTTGTCGGTGCCGTGGATCCCCGCACCGTCGAAGATGCCGAGCCACCGCGCCTTGATCGGGTCGGCGGGACCGGGCGGGATCACCTGACCGGCGAGCGATCCCGCCCACGCCGAGTTCGGCACGTGCCACGACGGGTCGACCTGCTTGTTCTGCACGTGGTAGACGCCGGCAGGTGTCTCGAGGCCCGCCATGCCCACCGCGATCGGGTACGTCTTGACGAGGCGCAGGTTCTTCCAGAGGCGCAGGCGGAAGTTCGCGCGATCGACGGTGACGACGGCTGGGTACTTGCGGGCGAGCGCGCGTGTGCTCACCTTCGGGCGCACCGTGGACACCGAGGCCTTGAGGCGCCGGGGCGCCGACGCGTTGCCGAGCGCCGCCAAGACCGACGCCTCCAGCGCCGGCCGGTCGAGCTTGCGCCCGACGCGGCCGGGCACGGTGGCCAGCGAGGCGGCGCCCAACGTGACGCTCGCGTCGGCGGGCGATCGGTCCAGCTTGCGCGCCACGCGGGCGACGAACCGAGTCACGGCGGCGCGGGAGAACGTGACGCGCGGCTGCAGGTCGGCGTGCATCCTCCCGCCGGTGAGCTCGCGGGCGGCGCGCGAGAGGAGCCCGCCGTCCCGGGTGCGGGCGAGCGCGTCCTGCACGGTGGCCCGGACGTCGGCGGCGACATGCGCCCGCTTGGCAGAGAGCCGGAACCGGTGCGAGCCGTACCGGACGACGATCGGCTTCCGGAGCCGGGCCACGTACTGCCCCGCGAGCCGCGCCTGCGCCGCATCCGCCTCGAGCCCCCCGATCGGGATCCCCGCCACTCGGATGCCCTTGGCGATCGTGTCCTTCTGGGCGTGGTCGTACGCGTACACGCCGGCGGCTCCGGCGAGCAGGACGGCGAGCACGGCCACGACGAGGATGATCGGTCGACGTCCCATCAGGCTTGCGGCAGTCTAGGTTTCGGACCGGCGGCGTTGCAAATGTTGCAAGCGCCTTGGCGCCGGGCGCTCCCGGTAAGCGGCTCAGCCGCGCCGGGCGCGGGCGCTGCTGGCGAGCAACGGCGCGAGGGCACGGGCGAGGGCCGGCCAGTCCCCCGCGCACACCAGGCCCTCTTCCTCGCAGACGTCCCGGTTCCACGGGTGCGCCAGGGTCGCGCCGGCGATGCCGGCCGCGAGCGCGCGCGAGAGATTCACGGGCGAGTCGTCGATCAGCAGCTCGACGCCGGCCTTGACCGAGTACGCGACCTTGTCCTCGGAGCAGTCGAGCCCGTCGTAGGGCAGCCCGATCTTCTCGAGCCAGCGCTCGGTCGCCTCGCCGGCGCCCGCGTGTCGGTGGGAGACGACGTGGATCTCGTGGCCCGCGTCGTGCCAGGCGCGGATCGTCTCGACCGCGCCGGGGAAGGGCTCGGCCGCGAGGATCGCCTCCGGCCGGTGGGTCTCCGCGATGATCACCTTGAGCTGCTCGGGGCGCAGCTCGGGGACCTCCCACGTGACCTGCTCGGCGTAGGGCACCTCGACGCCGAACCGCCGGCGCGCGGCGCGCTCGAACTGCTCCCAATACGGGTGCAACGTGGAGTCGATGTCGATGGCGATAATCACCGGGCCGCTAGGGTAATCGGTCGCATGGCCGAAGCGGCGACCACCGTCGGAACGGACGCTCGGTCCGATGGTTACGGGCCGCAGGGCCGCTCGGCGTGGCTCGACATCGACTGGCCCGCGCAGCGCCGGTGGGTCACGATCGGCGGGCGGCCGATGAACGTGATCGAGCTCGGCTCGGGTCCGCCCTTGCTCCTCATCCACGGCCTCGGCGGCTCGTGGCAGAACTGGCTCGAGACCATCCCCCACTTCGCGCGCGCCCATCGCGTGATCGCCCCCGATCTGCCCGGGTTCGGCGAGTCGCCGCTGCCGGCCGACTCGATCTCGATCCCCGGCTACGGCCGCGCGATGCGCTCGCTCATGGATGCGCTCGAGATCCCTTCGGCCGCCGTCGTCGGCAACTCGATGGGCGGCTTCATCGGCATGGAGCTGGCGGTCCAGTTCCCGGAGCGGGTCGAGCGACTCGTGCTGGTCTCCGCGGCCGGCATCGCGATCGAGTACCAGCGCCGGGAACCGATCCGCACGATCGCCCGCGCTCTGGAGTTTGCAGCGGGCTGGGTCGGCGCGCAGGCCGACATCGTCGCGCGGCGTCCCCGGCTGCGGCAGCTGTTCCTCCGGACCGCCGCGGCCCACCCCGAGCGGCTGCCCGTGCCGATCGCCGCCGAGCAGCTCCGCGCCTCGGGTAAGCCCGGGTGGCTCGGCGCGTTCGATGCGCTCCTGTCGTATCGCATCCGTCCGCGCCTCGGCGAGATCCGCTGCCCGACGCTGATCGTCTGGGGTGACCGCGACCGCATGGTGCCGGTCCGCGACGCCGACGAGTTCGAGCGCGCCATTCCCGGCGCGCGGAAAGTGATCTTCCGCGACACCGGGCACATGGCGATGATCGAGCGCCCGGCGGGGTTCAACCGGGTCGTCGAGGAGTTCCTGGGCCCTACCGCGTGATCGCGCCGAGGCTCGCGCTCGAGACGAGCTTCGCGTACTTCGCGAGCACGGAGTTCGGGTTGATCCCGTTGCCGGGCACCCGGTAGGCGGCGACCCGCGCCGCGATCTCGTCGTCGGAGAGCGCGACGTCGAGGCGCCGCGAGTCGACGTCGATCGTGATCTCGTCGCCGTCCCGGATCGCCGCGATCGGGCCGCCGCGCGCGGCCTCGGGGGCGACGTGGGCGGCCATGAAGCCGTGGGTGGCGCCGGAGAAGCGACCGTCGGTGAGGAGCGCGACGTCCTCGCCCAGCCCCTCCCCCACGATCGCCGCCGTGACCGCGAGCATCTCGCGCATCCCGGGCCCGCCGGCGGGACCTTCGTTGCGGATCACGATGACGTCGCCGGCGGCGATCCCGCCGCTCGTGGCCGCCGCCATCGCGTCCTCCTCGGACTCGAACACGCGCGCCGGGCCGACGTGGCGGCGACGCTCGTGGCCGGAGAGCTTGACCACGCAGCCATCGGGCGCGATGTTGCCGCGAGCGATCGCGAGGCCGCCGCTCGCCTTGATCGGATCGGTCAGTGGGCGCACGACGCGCTGGCCCTCGGCCTCGTCGGCCTCGCGGGCGTGCTCTCCGACGGTGCGTCCGGTGACGGTCTGGGCGGCCTCGTGGAGCAGCCCGGCTTCGAGCAGGCGCCGCGCCACGAGCGGGATCCCGCCGGCGTGGTAGAGGTCGACGGCGACGTACTGCCCGCCGGGCTTGAGGTCGCACAGGAGCGGCGTCCGCTCGGAGATGCGGTCGAAGTCGTCGATCGAGAGCGGCACCCCCGCCTCCTGGGCGACGGCGAGCAGATGGAGCACGGCGTTCGTCGAGCCGCCGCTCATCGCGACCCCGGCGATCGCGTTCTCGAGGCCCTCGCGCGTGATGATGTCGCTGGGCCGCTGGCCGCGGCTGAGGACGTCCATCACGAGCCGACCGGCCTCGTAGGCGACGTCGGCCTTGCTTCCGTCCGTCGCGGGGACCATCGACGACCCCATCGGCGCGATGCCGAGGATCTCGAACGCCATCGCCATCGTGTTTGCGGTGAACTGCCCGCCGCAGGCGCCGGCGCCCGGAGAGGCGACCTCCTCGAGCGCATGGAGCTGCTCGTCGGACATCTTCCCGGCGGCGTGCTTGCCCACCGCCTCGAAGACGTCCTGGATCGTGACGTCGTGCCCCTCGAAGTGGCCGGGCATGATCGAGCCGCCGTAGAGAAGCACGCCGGGGACGTCGACGCGGGCGAGCGCCATCACCGCCGCAGGGATCGTCTTGTCGCAGCCCGAGAGGACGACGAGGGCGTCGAACGCATGGGCGTTCGTCACGAGCTCGATCGAGTCGGCGATCACCTCGCGGGAGACGAGCGACGCCTTCATGCCCGCCGTGCCCATCGTGATCCCGTCGGAGATCGCGATCGTGTTGAGCTCCATCGGCGTGCCGCCCGCCGCGCGGATCCCCTCCTTGACCTTCGCCGCCAGCGCGCGCAGGTGGAAGTTGCACGGCATCGTCTCGATCCATGTCGACGCGACGCCGACGATCGGCTTCGCGAGGGCCTCGTCGTCGTAGCCGAGGCCCTTGAGGTAGGCGCGCGCGGCCGCGCGCGCGGGGCCGGCGGTCAGGGCGCGGGAGCGGTGC
>JAOPZQ010000139.1 GCA_025964075.1 Solirubrobacterales bacterium
CTCCTCGCCCCAGGCGCGGACGAACGCGTCCGTGGCCTCACGGGCGCTCATCTCCGGCTTGTGGTCGTAGGTCGGGACGTCGCGCGGCGAGGGCACGAGCTCGCGCCGCTCGCCGCCGTAGGCCTCCTCCTCGCCGCCGTTGAAGAAGTACGTGACGTGCGGGTACTTCTCCGTCTCGGCGACGTGGAGCTGGCGCTCGCCGCGGCCGGAGATGACGGTCGCCAGCGTCACGTCCGGTCGATCGGGACGGAAGGCGACCGGATAGGGCCAGCCCTCCTCGTACTCGGTCATCGTCGCGTAGCGCTCGACCGGATCCGCGCCGTGGCGGTCGACCTCGTCGAAGCCCGGCTCGGCGAGCGCGCGCGTGATCTGGCGCATGCGGTCGGGGCGGAAGTTGAAGCCGATGACGCTGTCGCGGTCGGGCCGGATCCGCGCCTCCTCGCCGACGAGCGTCGGCTCGACGAACTCGTCGGTCTCCGCTCGCTCGTAGGCGGCCTTCACCGCCGCGACGCCGTCGTCCGCGCGGTGCGGCGCCTCGCCGGCGACGAGCAGGTCGTACGCGCGCTGCGTGCGGTCCCATCGCGAGTCGCGGTCCATCGCGAAGTAGCGCCCGACCACGCTGCCGACGCGGCCGGCGCCGTGCTCGCGCATCCAGCCCTGCACGGTCTCCAGGTACCGCGCGCCGCCATGCGGCGAGGTGTCGCGGCCGTCCGTGAACGCGTGCACGACGAGATCCTCGACGCCGAGGTCCGCCGCCATCGCGATCAGCGCCTCGAGGTGCTTCCAGCCCGAGTGCACGCCGCCGTCCGAGACGAGCCCGATCAGGTGCACCCGCTCGCCGGCGCTCATCGCCTCGCGCAGCGCCTCGTTCTGGGCCAGCGTGCCGTTCTCCGCGGCCTCGTCGATCCGGGTCAGGTCCTGCATCACGACCGCGCCCGCGCCGAGGTTGAGATGGCCGACCTCGGAGTTGCCCATCTGCCCCTCCGGGAGGCCGACCGCGCGACCCTTGGCGGTCAGCTCCGTGTGGGGAAAGCGCGCCCAGAGATCGTCGAACACCGGCGTGTCCGCGAGCGAGATCGCGTTGCCGGGGCCGTCCGGCGCGAGCCCCCAGCCGTCGAGGACGACCAGGCAGGCACGCGGGAAAAAGGGGTCTGACCCCTTTTTCCTCATGGCGCCGGGACGGCCGCCCGGACGATCGCCGCGAATGCCTCCGGGTCGAGCGACGCTCCACCGACGAGGAAGCCGTCGATGTCCGGCTGGGCGATCAGGTCGCCCGCGCCCTCGGGCTTCACCGACCCGCCGTAGAGGATCCGCACCCGCTCGCTCTGCTCCGGCCAGCGCCCGGCGACGAGCGCGCGAACGAAGGCGATCGCCTCCTGCGCCTGGTCGGGCGTCGCGACGATGCCGGTCCCGATCGCCCAGATCGGCTCGTAGGCGATGACGACGTCGGGGATCCGATCGTCCGGCGCACGCGCGAGCGCCTCCTGCACCTGGTGGCGGAGCTTGCGCTCGGTGTCCCCCGCCTCGCGCTCGTCCTCGGTCTCGCCGACGCAGAGGATCGGCTGGAGCCCCGCGGCGAGCGCCGCGGGCACCTTGGCTGCGAGCGCGCGGTCCGTCTCGCCGAAGTACTGCCGGCGCTCGGAGTGCCCGAGGACCACGCCGTGGACGTCGACCTCGACGAGCATCGGCGCCGACACCTCGCCGGTGTACGCCCCGTGCTCCGCCTCGTGCATGTTCTGGGCGTAGATCGCGACCCGTGACCCGCGCGTCGAGTCGACGAGCGGCTGGAGCGAGAGGTACGACGGGCAGATGCCGACTTCCACGCCGTCGACGTCCGAGACGCGCGGCAGCAGAGCCTGGATGTACTCCTCGGCCTCCGCGATCGTCTTGTGCATCTTCCAGTTGCCGGCGACGAGCGGGGTGCGGTTCATGCCAGCGCCTCCACGCCCGGGAGGACCTTGCCCTCGATGAGCTCCAGGGATGCCCCGCCGCCCGTCGACAGGTGGGTCACCCGGTCGGCGAGACCGAACTGCTCGAGCGCGGCCGCGGAGTCGCCTCCGCCGACGACCGTCGTGCCCGGCGCGGCGGCGACCGCCTCGGCGACCGCGCGGGTCCCGGCGGCGAACGGCTCGAGCTCGAACGCGCCCATTGGGCCGTTCCAGAAGACCGTCCCGGCGCGGGCGATGACCTCGGCGTAGCGCTCGGCCGTCTTCGGCCCGATGTCGAGCCCCATCCAGCCGTCCGGAACGTCGACGCCGTCGAGCGCGCGCTTCTCGGCCTCGGCCGCGAAGCGGTCGCCGAGGACGAGGTCCGACGGCAGCTCGAGCCGCGCGCGGCCGTCCTCGCGAGCGGCCTCGAGCACGCGGCGAGCGGGCTCGAGGTCCTCCGCCGCGCACAGCGAGTCGCCGACCTCGTGGCCCTGCGCCCGCAGGAACGGGAAGCACATGGCACCGCCGACGAGGATCGTGTCCGCGAGCTCGAGGAAGCGGTCCAGCACGCCGAGCTTGTCCGTCACCTTCGCGCCGCCGACGACGGCGACCAGCGGCCGCGCCGGCTCGGAGAGGATCCCGGTTAGGGTCTCGACCTCGCGCTGCAGGAGCAGCCCGGCGGCCCTGTCGCGTAGGTGGTGCGTCACGCCCTCGGTGCTCGCGTGCGCGCGGTGCGCCGCGCCGAACGCGTCGTCGACGTAGGCGTCCGCGAGCCCCGCCAGCGCCCGCGCGAGCCGGTCGTCGTTCCTGGTCTCCCCCGGCTCGTAGCGCAGGTTCTCGAGGACGAGGATGTCGCCGGGGGCGAGGTTGTCCGCGAGCGCGCGGACGTCGTCGCCGACGACGCCGGGGGCGAAGGTCACGTCCGCGCCTGAGAGCTCGGCGAGGCGGTCGGCGACCGGGCGCAGCGAGAGCTCCGGCTCGCGGTCCTTGGGGCGGCCGAGGTGCGAGGCGAGCACGATGCGGGCGCCGCGCTCGCGGAGCTCCTCGATCGTCGGGAGCGCGGCGCGGATCCGGGTGTCGTCGGCGACCTCGCCGTCGTGCAGCGGCACGTTGAAGTCGACGCGGACGAGGACGCGCCTGCCTTGGACCTCGAGGTCGTCCAGGGTCCTCACAGCACTCGCTGGACCACGTCGACGACTCGGTTGGAGTAGCCCCACTCGTTGTCGTACCAGGCGACGACCTTGACCATCGTTCCGTCCATGACCGCGGTGAGCTCGGAGTCGACGATCGAGGAATGCGGGTCCTTGACGATGTCGCTGGAGACGATCGGATCCTCGGTGTACCGGAGGATGCCCCGGAGCGGACCCTCGGCCGCGGCCTTCAGCGCCGCGTTGATCTCCTCGACGTTCGTCTCGCGGTTGGCCTCGACGGTGAGATCGACGACCGAGCCGGTGGGGACGGGGGCGCGGATCGCGAAGCCGTGGAGCTTCCCCTGGAGCTCGGGGATCACGAGCCCGATCGCCTTCGCCGCGCCGGTCGACGCTGGGATCAGGTTGATCGCCGCCGCCCGGGCCCGCCGCAGGTCCTTGTGCGGCATGTCCTGCAGGCGCTGATCCGCCGTGTACGCGTGGATCGTCGTCATCAGACCGTGCTTGATCCCGACCGTCTCCCCCAGGACCTTCGCCACGGGGGCGAGGCAGTTGGTCGTGCACGACGCGTTCGAGATGACGTGGTGCGAGTCCCGGTCGTAGGCCTCGTCGAAGTTGACGCCGAGGGCCACGGTGACGTCGGGGTCGGTCGCCGGCGCCGAGATGACGACCTTCTTCGCGCCGCCCGACAGATGCTTCGCGGCGTTCTCGCGGTCGGTGAAGAGGCCGGTCGACTCGATGACGACGTCGGCGCCGAGATCGCCCCACGGGAGAGCCGCGGGATCGCGCTCGGCGAGCACGCGGAACTCCTTGCCGTCGACGAGGAGCGTGGCGTCGTCCCTGACCTCGACGGCGCCCGGGAAGGGACCGAGGACCGAGTCGTAGCGGAGCAGGTGGCCGAGCGTCTTCGCGTCGACGAGGTCGTTGACCGCGATCCAATCGATGTCGGCGCCGGTCTCGTACGCGGCGCGGAACACGTTCCGGCCGATGCGGCCGAAGCCGTTGATCCCTACGCGAACGGGCATAGGTTCCTGGTCCTCCTGAAGGGGTCGGTTCCGAGAGCGGGGAGCCGGGCACCCGGTACCCGGCGGCAGTCCAACCCTACCGTTTCAGGCGCGGGAGACGACCTCGACGCGCAGCCCGTCCGGGTCGCGCAGGTACCCCGCGTAGGTCCGCGCCCCGTACTGCGGGCGCGGGGCCGGCGGACCGTCGCAGGCGCCCCCGTGGGCGACGCCCGCGGCGTGGGCGGCGTCCACCGCGCGC
>JAOPZQ010000152.1 GCA_025964075.1 Solirubrobacterales bacterium
GCAGCTCGTCGAGGCCGGTTACGTGCTCCGGCGCGTGCGCCCGGTCGACATGTTCCCGCAGACGCCGCACATCGAGTGCGTGGCGCTGCTCGAGCGTGCGTAGCCGGTTACGGCGCCAGCCGCTCGAGCACCCAGGCGTCCCGCTCGCGCCGGTACCGCAGCCGGTCATGCAGGCGCGAGCGGCGGCCCTGCCAGAACTCGACGGTCTCCGGCACGACCCGCAGGCCGCCCCAATGCGGCGGCCGCGGGACGTCCGTTCCCTCGGGGTACCGCGCGGCGAGCTCGGCGTGGGCGCGGTCGAGCTCCTCGCGGGAGGCGATGACGTGGGACTGCGGGCTGGCGACCGCGCCGAGGCGGGCGTCGCGCGGACGGCTCGCGAAGTAGGCGTCGGACTCGGCGTCCGTCAGCTGCTCCACCGACCCGTCGACGATCACCTGGCGCCCCATCTCGTACCAGGGGAAGACGATCGCCGCCCACGGGTTCTCGGCGCTCTCCCGCCCCTTGCGCGACTCGCGGTTCGTGTAGAACGCGAAGCCGCCCTCGTCCACGCCCTTGAGCAGCACCGTTCGCGCGCTCGGCCGCCCGCGCGGATCGGCGGTGGCGAGGACCATCGCGTTCGCCTCGACCAGCGGCGCGGCCACGGCATCCTCGAACCAGCGCTCGAACTGCTCGAGCCACGTCGGGGCGAGGTCCGCCTCCTCGAGGCCGGCGGCGGCGTAGGAGCGGCGCATCGCCGCCAGGCGTGCCACCGGGTCGGTCGGGGTGGCCACGGCTACCCCGCGCGGACGAGGGCGTCGGTGGCGTTGAAACGGTGGAGCGCGTCGGCGATCGCCCGGTAGGCGGCGACGTTGAGCCCCATGCCGAAATGGCTGGCGTCGACCTCCACGAGCTCGGCCTCCGGCGTCCGGCACGCGCGCCAGTCGACGATCCCGTCGGTGCGCGAGTAGATCGCGGTCCACCCCACGTCCGCCGGGAACGGCCGGCGTGAGAGATCGCGCGTCGCGGCGCAGCAGTCGCCGTCGAGACACGTCGCGCCGAGCAGGTTCGGCACGCCGAGCCGCCTCAGCGATGCCACGACGCGCAGGTTCAGCAGCACGAGCGGGTGAACGGCGAGCTCGTCCGCCGCCGGCGAGCCGAGCGTGACGATCCCCGCGACGAGATCGGGGCGGCGCAGAGCCAGCAGCCGTGCGAGAGACCCGCCGCGGCTCTGGCCGACGATCGAGATGCGCCGACCGTAGCGCTCCGCCCGCGCCTCGACGCGCGTCTCGAGCCGCTCGAGCGTCGCCGTCGCGCAGTCGGCGTTCAGGCGCATGCCGGCCGACGCCGGCCGGTACCCGATCCGGCGCAGCCAGCGCGCCATCACGGCCATCGAGCCGTCGCCGGCCAGGTATCCGGGGACGAGCTGGACGGGGGCGCCGTCGCCGTGGGGCACACCGACGCCGGCGTGCACGGGGTCGCGCATGAGCGCGGCGAGCTCGGCCGGCGCGCGGCCCTCGCGCCAGAGCGGAGGCGGGCTGCGCAGCAATTCGCGGAGGCTGGTCATGGTCCGGTTCTGCCCGAAGGTCTACCCGCTGAGGAAGATCACGGAAGGATAGGCTGCCGCGTCATGCGTGCCGCCACGGTCCGGGACGGGAAGGTCGTCGTCGAGGAGCACCCGGACCCGACGCCGGGCGCCGGCGAGTGCCTCGTCCGGGTGATGGCCGCGGGCCTGAACGGCGCCGACATCCTCCAGGTCGCCGGCCGCTACCCCGCCCCGTCCGGCTCGCCGAAGCTGATTCCGGGGATGGAGATCGCGGGCGAGGTCCTCTCGCGCGGCCGCGGCGCGAAGCGCTTCGCCCGCGGCGAGCGCGTGATGGCGATCGTCGGCGGCGGCGGCCAGGCCGAGCTCGCGGTCGTCCACGAGCGGCAGCTGATGCCGGTGCCCGACAACCTCGGTTGGGCCGAGGCCGGCGGCTGCCCCGAGGTGTTCGCGACCGCCTACGACGCGCTCTTCACCCAGGGGGAGCTGACGATGGGGGAGCGCCTCCTCGTCCACGGGGGCGCCGGCGGGGTCGGCACCGCGGCGATCCAGCTCGGCCGGCACGCCGGCGCGCAGGTCACTGCGACCGTGCGCAACCCGAAGCTGCGCGACGAGGTCGCCCGGTTCGGCGCCACCGTGATCGCGCCCGAGGACTTCGTCGCCCGCGGGCCCTACGACGTCATCCTCGAGCTGGTCGGCGCCGAGAACCTCAAGGGCAACCTCGAGTCGCTGGCCACCGAGGGCCGGATCGCGGTCATCGGCGTCGGTGCGGGCGCCAAGGCGCCGATCAACCTGCTGGTGCTGATGGCCAAGCGCGGCCGCATCCACGGCTCGATGCTGCGCGGCCGGCCGCTCGAGGAGAAGGCGGAAGTGGCGCGGCTCGTCGAGCGCCACGTCCTGCCCCAGCTCGGCGCCGGCACGATCCAGGTGCCGGTCGCCGCGACGTTCCCGCTCGACCGCGTCGCCGACGCCTACGCGCGCTTCGCCAACGGCGGCAAGCTCGGCAAGATCGTCGTGACGATGGACGAGCCGGGGGACTAGCCAGCCGCGACGGCCGCCCGGTCGCCCGCGATGAACCGTGCGAGCACCGGAGTCAACGCGCCGGGCGAGATGTCGTGGCTCTGGCCGGCGAGCGCTCATCGCCCCGCCGACGAGGAAACTTCGTCGCGACCGTCTCGGCGT
>JAOPZQ010000163.1 GCA_025964075.1 Solirubrobacterales bacterium
TGCCGGGCGACGGCGGCCGCGCTCAGCGCCTGGGTGTAGACGGCGACCTCGTCGACCGAGCCGCGGAGGTAGCCGCCCGGACCGGCGTTCATGGCGCCGACGGTCAGGCCCTTGACGCCGTAGCGCCAGCCGAGCGGGCCGGGGCCGGTCGCCTGGAGGCGGCCGTCGACGTAGAGGGAGAGCGTCCCGGTCAGCGCGTCGCGGGTGGCGGCGACGTGGTGCCAGGCGCCGTCGTTGATCGACGTCGTCGAGGCGATGGTCGCGTCGCGGCCCGAGGCGGGGTCGCCGACGTGGAACACGGCCTTGCCGGCGACGAGCGACGTCCCGTAGTCGAGCGCCACTCCCGGCGCATCGCCGTCGACGAGGCTCTCGCCGGTCCACCATTGCGCCGGGGACGTTCCGGCGGTGTCGGTCGTCTTCACCCAGAGCTCGAGCGTGACGTTCTGGTGGGGCGCGACGGGGATCGTCGCGTTGTCGAGGCCGTGTAGGGCGATCGCCGAATCGGACTCGGAGCCGAGCGCGCCCAGCTGCCCGAAGGTCGGCGCGTGGACGTAGGCGCCGTCGGTGCCGGCGCCCGCCTGGCTCGCCATCCGGGCGCCGCTGGCCTCGTCGAGGCGGTAGTAGGCCATCGGGTGGTCCCTCTGGACGGTGGCGGCATAGCTCGCCGCCGTCGTCGGCAGCGTCGCGCAGCGCATCGCCGCCCGAATCTTGACCATGTCCGTCCGCGCCGCGGCGAGCTGCGTCTCCAGCGTCGGCTCCGCGTAGACGGCGACCGCGCCACCCGTGTCGGCCACGTAGGCGCCGTAGCGTTGGAGCGCCGTGGCGATCATCCGGCCGATCGGACTGAGGCCCAACGTCGCGAGGTCGACGCTCGCGGGGATCGAGACGAGCTGGCCGAGGTGGATGCTGCCCGCGTAGGACTGCTCGACGGCACCCTGGTCCTCCATGTCGGCGGGCCACACCCAGCCCTTCGCCGCATCCTGCGGCGGGATGGTGAGCGCCAGCGCGTGGGCGATCGCACCCGACTGCACGTCCGAGCTGCGGATCAGGCCGGCGAGGGCGGAGATGTTCGACGCGCGCGGACCGGCGCCCAGGAGCGCGCTGCCGCCGGCTCCCGACCCGTTCAGGTCGTAACGAGCCGCCGCACCGGCGGTGATCGTCCCGGTGGTCCGGTTCACGGTCGCCTTCCAGAGCTCGTCCGAATGGACTCCGTCGGGCTCGATCAGCACGAGGTGCCTGTCGGTGCCGGCCGCGGGCGTGGCGGTCACCGGCACGTGCGGGCTCGCCCAGTACTGGCCGTTCACGAACAGGTTCAGCGTCGGGTCGGAGTTGCTCGCCCGGTAGACCGGCATCGAATACGAGGCCGCGTTGATCCACGGCTTCCAGGCGGGGTCCTGAAGGCCGGCGGAGCAGCTGGCGTCGGTGTACTGCGCGGCCGCGGGCAACGAGGTGTTCCAGGGGCTCGTCGGGGCGAACGGCTGCTGGGCGACATCCGTCGCCGCCATGGCGGCCGAGCTCGTCCAGGCGCCGAGCATGAGCGTCGCGAGCACGTAGGCGAGGCCGCAGCGCCACGTCCGCTGTCGGTGTGAGCGGTTCGACATGGGAATGCCATCGACGGCGGCCTCCCGGGGCCACAGCGCGCGCCGCGAACTTCGACCAGTCGTCTACAACGTCACGGAAGCGCGGCGGCGTAATGCCGCGCGACCGCGCCCGCGCTCAGCGGCTGATTGTAGATCGCGACCTCGTCGACGGAGCCGCGCAGGAAGTCACCAGGCCCGCTCTGGAGGGATCCGAGGGTGAGACCGTTGACCGCGTAGCGCCGGCTTGGCGGCCCGGCGCCGCTGCCGTCCACGCGGCCGTCGACGTAGAGGCTCAGCGCCCCCGTCAGCCCGTCGCGGGTGGCCACCACCTGATGCCAGGCACCGTCGTTGATCGACCGCGTGGACGCGATCGTGACGTCGCGGTTGTTGTCGGTGTCGCCGACGTGGAACACGACCTTGCCGGCGACGAGCGACGTCCCGTAGTCGTGCGCCACGGCGTACGCGTCGCCGTCGACGAGGCTCTCGCCGGTCCACCACTGCGCCGGGGACGTTCCAGTGGTGTCGGTGGACTTGACCCACAGCTCGAGGCTGGCGCTCTGCCGGGGCGCGACCGGAATCCTCGCGCCGTCGGCGCCCCGGAGGGCGACCGCCGTGTCGCCGTCCCGGAGCGCGCCCGCCTGGCCGAAGAGCGGCGCCCCGAAGTAGGTGCCGTCGGCCCCGGGCCCGACCTGGCTCGCCATCCTCGTGCCGCCGGTCTCGCCGAGACGGTAGTAGGCCACGGGATGGTCCGACGTGACGGCCGCGGTGTACGGGGCGACGGTCGGGACCGGCGACGCGCACTGCATGAGACCGCGGAGCTTGCTCATGTCCGCCCGCGCCGCCACGACCTGGGACTCGAGCCCCGGCTCGGCGTACAGCGCGACCGCACCGCCGCTGTCGACGACGTAGGCCCCGTAGCGCTGGAGCGCCTTCGCGATCATCGTGCCGACCGGGCTGAGCCCGAGCAGCGAGAGATCGACGCGTGTCGGGATCGTCACCAGCTGGCCCATGTGGATCGTGCCGGCGTACGACTGCTCGACCGCGCCCTCGTCCTCACCGTCCGCCGGCCACACCCAGCCCTTGGCCATGTCGGCCGGGGGGATCGCCATGGCCAGCGCGTGGGCGATCGCGCCCGACTGCAGGTCGTAGCTCCGGATCAGGCCGCCGAGGGCCGAGATGTTCGACGCGCGTGGGCCGACGCCGAGCAGCGCGCTGCCTCCCACCCCCGACCCGGCCAGGTCGTAGCGGGCAGCGGCCCCGGCGGTGATCGTGCCGGCGGCCCGGTTGATGCTCGCCTTCCACAGCTCGTCCGAGTGGACGCCGTCCGGCTCGATCAGAACGAGGTGCTGATCGGTGCCCGCCGCCGGCGTGGCAGCGGCCGGCACGTGCGGGCTCGCCCAGTACTGACCGTTCACGAACAGGTTCAGCGTCGGGTCGGAGTTGCTCGCCTGATAGACCGGGATCGAATACTGCGCGGCGTTGATCCACGGCTTCCAGCCGGGGTCGTGGAGGCTCAGGTCGCAGGTCGCGTCCGTGTACTGCAGCGCGGGCAGCGACGCGTTCCAGGGACTCGTCGCCGCGAAGGGCTGCTGGCTCGGGGCCGGGCTGCCGAACGCCGCGGAGCTCGCCCAGGCCGACAACACGAGCGCCGCGAGCGCGGCCGCCAGGCAATGCTTCCGCTTGAGCAGCGTCATCGGGCTAGCGGAGCACCTTTCCCTTGCTGTTGCGCAGCGTGTAGCGCAGCGTGCTGCGCGACACGACCTTCGCCTTGTTGAGGTCGCCGCGGTAGTCGAACTCGATCGAGCGCGTGCGGATGTTCCGCGGGAGGATGAGCGTGAACCGGCCGCGCGCCCGCGTCTTGACGCCCGTCTTCACGAGATGGCGAACCCCGTTGATGATGTGCACGACGTCGAGCTTCGCGCCGATGATCGGCAGCGGGCTGCTGCCGCAGCTGATCAGGCGGCCGCGAACGACCACCCGGTCATGCCCGCGATAGCGCTGGGTCAACGACACCTTCTTGTTGTTGACGAACGCGACCCCGGTCAGATGCCCGCAGTGGGCGAGCGGGCCGTTCGCCGTCCCGATGTTGCCGTTGCCGTTGCCGCTCGTGTTCGTGTTCGTGTTGGTGACCGTCTTCGTTATCACCTCGACGCACGTGTGCCTCGACGGGTCGAAGGTCGAGCCGCTGGGGCACGAGGACCCGTTGGGAACGCACGCGCGCGCCGCCGGGTCATACGCCGTGCCCGCTGGGCAGTTCGGCGGGTTCGTCACGCAGGCGTGAGCCTGGGGATCGAACGTCGTCCCGGCCGGGCACTGGGGCGGGTTCTGCACGCAGGCGTGCGCCGTCGGGTCGTACTGGCTTCCCGCCGGGCAGTTCGGATTGGGAACGCACGTGTTCGTGGTCGGATCGAGCACGGTGCCGGGCGCGCAGGTGATCGGCGGGGCCGGGAGCGCGCAGACGTCGCCGCTCGTGCTGACGCTCGACTCGCCCACCACCAGGTTGAGGATGCTCCCGATCTGCAGGTGGAGCGCTCGCTGGATGAGCGACGTCGAGGTCTTCGTCTGCTCGTTGACGTGCAGCTGGATGAGCCCCCCGAGCGCCGAGCCGTTGACCGCCTTGGCGATCGCGTCGATCAGCGCGTCGAGCGAGATGTCCGTCCCGTTCAGCTTCACGTCGACGACCTTGCTCGAGCCGGTGAACGCCGGCGCGCCGTTGACGCACGTGGCCGAGGCGACCGAGTCGATCGCGTCGACCGTGATGTGGAGTCCCGCCAGGGTCAGCTGCAGGTTCGTCGCGCCCGCGGCCGCCGAGGGCAGGTCGCTCACGGTCGCGGGGTTCTGCGTTACGGTCTGCGTGATCGCATAGACGTTCTGCGTCGCCACGGTGATGAGGCCGCCGAGCGACTGGTTCAGCTGGGCCTGGCCCGCGCCGTGGGTCACGCACGGCGCCGGGGCGGCGGCGCCCGTCGCCACGGGCTCGATCGTGGGGAGCGGAGCCAGCTGCAGACGCAGCGCGCTGGCCGAGCAGCTCGAGCTCGGCCCGGCCGCGCGGGCCCCGGCGGACAGCACGAGGAGAGCGGCAATCATCACGGCTGCCGCCGCGGCCATACGTCGCATGTTCATGTCCGACTCCTCCCGGCTGATTCCCTGCCGAGGTTCGGGTGCGGGCCTCCGCCCGTTCCCGACGGGAGGCGGTCCCCTGCCAGGGGCGGACTCTATATGCGAATTTCGGGTCCACAAGGGACGTGCGTAGGAAAAATGGAGGAAATGCTGGAGGAACCCGGGGGCGCGGGCGATCTCCCAGCCCATGTCGCGCGCTCGCTCGCTCCTCGTCACCGCTCTGGGTCTGTGCGCGCTCGCGCTTCCGGCCGCGGCCTCGGCGCACGGCCAGCTGGCTCATTCCGACCCGATGCGCCAGTTCCACCGGTTCGCCGGCGGGCACGGCCTCCGGGCGAGCGCCGCGCAGGCCCTGGCCCTCCCGGGCCTCGCGCGCGCCTGGTGCGGGGTCGAGAGCACCGTGCAAGGGCTCGTGCAGGCGGTGGCGGGCGCGCCCGACCTGCGCCTCGTCTACGCGCACCCGGCCGACGTGCCGGACCAGTTCGCAAGCTACAGCGCGCTCATGCAGGGCGACGCCGCCGCGCTCGCGACCGCGATGGCGGCCGCGTCGGGCGGGACGAAGTCGCTGCGCTGGGATCTGGGCAGCGCCTGCGGGCCGCAGTACGCCGACATCGCCAGCGTGCGCCTCCCCCAGCCGGCGGCGTACTACGAGATCCCCGACTCGACTCAGCGCATGCAGCGCTTCGAGCGCGACCTGCTCGCCGCCATCGGTCCCTCGCTCGGCCGCCGCGACTACGTCGTCTACGCCGACGGGCTCCCGAGCGCCGCGGCGGGCTCGGCCGACCTCGTGCTCGACGACCGGCCCGGGCCCGAGAACGCCAACAACTCCGGCGGTCGCGTCGCGGTCCTGTGGGGCGAGGGCGGGAGCGACTTCCTCGGCGGCGTCGGCGACGACGAGCGCCGCGCGGCGGTCCTGCACGAGATCGGCCATCTGCTCGGCGGCGTGCAGCTCTCCGCTCCGCACTCGACGGGCGCGGGTCACTGCACCGACGGCTGGGACGTCATGTGCTACGCCGACGGCGGGCCGCGCGACGGCCAGAGCTACCCCTGCCCGGGCAGCTCCGGACACGCGTCGTTCGACTGCAACCACGACGACTACTTCAGCCCGTCGCCCGCGCCGTCGAGCTACCTCGCGACCCACTGGAACGCGTACGACTCCCTCTTCCTCTGCCCGATCTCGGACTGCGCGCCGCCGCAGGCGCCGCCCGCCGCGACGTTCCACGCTCCGAAGCCCCCGGTCGCCGGCCGGCGCACCGTCTTCGACGCCTCGGCCTCGCAGGGCGCCGGCGGCATCGTCGACTACCGCTGGGACCTGAACGGCGACGGCACCTACGAGACGGACACCGGCGGCCTGGCGCGCGTCGGCCGCACCTACCGGACGACGCGCCGCGTCACCGTCGGCCTGCTCGTCCGCGACGCCGCGGGAAGCCTGGCGGTGAGCACGCGGGCCGTCCGCGTCAAGCGGGCGCCGCGACGCCGAGTCCGCCACGCGGGCCGCGCGACCCGGCGGCGGTAGGCGTCGCCAACGCTCAGCGCAGCAGCGCCGTGAGCCGTGCGAGCGCGTCGTCGCACTCGGCCTCGGTCACGACCAGCGCCGGCAGCATGCGCACGGTGTCGGGGCCCGTGGCGTTGAGGACCAGCCGCTGCTCGAGCAGAGCACGGCGGGCGAGCGCCGGCGCGCCGCCCGCGTCGAGGTCGAAGCCGACCATCAGGCCGCGCTGCCGAACCTCCGCGATGCCGGGCACGTCGCGCAGGGCCGCCGCGAGCCGCGCGCCGAGCTCGCCGACCCGGGCGAGCAGCTCGGGATCGTCGAGCACGTCGAGCGCCGCGTTCGCCGCCGCCGCCACGGTCGGGCCGCCGGCGAACGTCGAGCCGTGGTCGCCGGGCTGGAAGACGTCGGCGAGCGCCGGACCGGTGACGAGCGCCCCGATCGGCAGCCCGCCGCCGAGCGACTTGGCGAGGGTCATCGCGTCGGGGACGACGCCGATCTGCTCGTAGGCGAAGAGCGACCCCGTCCGCCCCATCCCGGTCTGGATCTCGTCGAAGACCAGCGCCGCGCCGTGCTCGTCGCACGCGGCCCGGGCCGCGCGGAGCGCGTCGAGCGGGAGCGGATGCACGCCCGACTCGCCCTGGACCACCTCGAGCACGACGGCGGCGGTCTGCTCGCCGATCGCCGCGTCCAGGGCCTCGGCGGTCGGCGGAACCGCGACGAACCCCGGCACGAGCGGCGCGAACGGCGCCTGCTTGGACTCCTGGGGTGTCGCCGACAGCGCGCCGTAGGTGCGGCCGTGGAAGCCGCCGTGGACCGTGACGATCTCGCCGCCGCGGCGATTCTTGCGGGCGAGCTTCAGCGCTCCCTCGATCGCCTCGGCGCCGGAGTTCGAGAACATCACCTTGCCGCCGAGCGAGCGCTCGGCGAGGCGCTCCGCCAGCCGCATCGCCGGCTCGGTGTAGAACAGGTTCGAGACGTGGAGCAGCGTCCCCGCCTGCTCGCGGATCGCCGCCACCACGCGCGGATGGCAGTGGCCGACGTTGAGCACGCCGATGCCGGTCAGGAAGTCGAGGTACTCGTGGCCCTCGTCGTCCCAGAGTCGGGAGCCCGCGCCGCGGACGAACGCCACGGGCTGGCGCGCGTAGTTGGGGACCACGTGCGCCGCCTCCACCGCCTGGAGCGCCGCGGCGCTCACTTCGCGGCCCGGATCTTCGTGCCGATGCCGGCGTCGGTGAACAGCTCGAGCAGCAGCGAGTGCGGCACGCGCCCGTCGACGATGTGGGCGAAGGTGACGCCGCCGTGGATCGCCTCGACGCACGCCTGGAGCTTCGGCCGCATGCCGCCCTCGACCTCGGGCAGCGCGTCCTCGACCGCGCCGGCGCTCGCCTCGGAGACGATCGAGTCCGGGTCGGCCGGATCGGCGAGCCAGCCCGCGACGTCGGTGAGGAAGATCACCTTGTAGGCGCGGAGCGCGCGGGCCACCGCCCCCGCGGCCTCGTCGGCGTTGACGTTGTACGAGTTGCCCTCGCGATCGGCGCCGACGCTCGCGACGACCGGGATGTAGTCCTCGGCGATGTGCTTCAGCACGTCGACGTCGACGCGCTCGATGCGGCCGACGAAGCCGATGTCCCGGCCGTCGGGCGCGGCCTGCCGGGCGACGCGGAACAGCGAGCCGTCGTCGCCGCACAGCCCGACCGCCGGCTGACCGTGGCGGTTGAGGCGCAGGACGATGTCCTTGTTGACCTTGCCGACCAGGACCATCTTCGCCACCTCGACCGTGGCCGCGTCCGACACGCGCAGGCCGCCGACGAACGAGACCTCCATGCCCAGGCGCTCCATGTAGGCCGTGATCTCCGGGCCGCCGCCGTGGACGACGATCGGGTTCAGCCCGACGTACTTGAGCAGCACGACGTCGCGCGCGAAGTCCTCGCGCAGCGCCGGCTCGCTCATCGCCGCGCCGCCGTACTTGATGACCACCGTCTGACCGTGGAACTCCCGGATGTAGGGGAGCGCCTCGAGCAGCGTGCCGACGTCGCGCATCACGCGGGCCTCCGGGGTAGCTGGTCCATCCGCGCGATCCACCCGAGCAGCAGCGGGTGCGAGGTCGTGGCGAGGTGCTCGTACAGCACCGCGTGGAACGGGTCGGTGTCCGCCGGGTCGGGCGCGAGCGCGGCGTACTTCAGGAACGGGAAGGCGATGACGTCGACGACGGTGAGCGCGGGCGATCCCAGCAGGTAGTCGCCGAGGGTCAGGAGCGCCTCGAAGCGCTCGCGGCTCGCCGCGAGCTCCGAGCCCCAGGCGGCGAGCGCCGCGCGATCCGGTTGCGGCTTCTCCCGCTCCGCCACGATCAGGTTCGGCGGCGCCTTCCACACGCGGTTGAACCAGTCGACGATGAGCTCGGTGGCCGCCCGGACGGCCGGCACGGACGGGTAGAGCGGCGGGTCGGGGTGACGCTCCTCGAGCCACTCGAGGATCGTCGTTGAGTCGGCGATCACCTCGCCGTCGTCCGCCTCGAGCACCGGCGTCAGCGGTTGGCCGCTGACCTGCTCGACCAGCGAGCGGTTCGCCGGGTCGACGTCGACCGCCTCGGCGTCGAGGCCCTTGTAAG
>JAOPZQ010000172.1 GCA_025964075.1 Solirubrobacterales bacterium
TGGCGTGTCCAAGGTCCCCGGCCACAAGCGGGTGACGGCCGTCGTGACAATCGCAGTTCCGCGCGACGCGGCGCCAGGTGAGCGCTACGGCGTGGTCTGGGCGGAAGCGCGCTCGGCTCCCTCGGGCGGTCGCGGCATCACCGAAGTCAGCCGCGTGGGCATCCGCGTCTACCTCTCGGTCGGCCCGGGCGCCCCACCTGCTGCCAACTTCACGATCCGCTCAGTGGTCGCAAAGCGCTCACGCGACGGACGGCCCATGGTCCTAGCAAGCGTCCGCAACACCGGCGGCCGCGCTCTCGACGTGAGCGGAACGCTGCACCTCCGGGCCGGCCCCGGCGGGCTCAGCGCCGGGCCGTTCCCCGCCAACCTTGGAGTGACACTCGCCATCGGCGACACCGAGCCCGTCACGATCGTCCTCGACAACCGACTCCCCTCCGGCCCCTGGAACGCCCAGGTCACCCTGCACAGCGGACTCGTCCAGCGCACCACGCACGCAACCATCACCTTCCCCGGCAGCAAGCGTTCGTCGTCGCCTAAGGCCCTCATCGCCGCCGTCGTTGCCCTCCTGCTCCTGCTAGGCACGAGTGCATTGCTTCTCAGACGAAGGTCGCGACACGACAAGATCTTCAACGCCCCAAGCCGGACGGCGCCAGTCTAGCCCCGCTCATGCCGTCCGATCGTTCGGGACCTCGAGCGCACCGATGGCGTGGGGCAGCCCGTGACCGCCCGGAACCTCAGGCCGCGAGCGGCGCTTCGAGCTCGTCGGCGATCCGGCCCACGGCGGCGTGGAGGACGCCGGCGGCGAGCATCGCCTCGGTCGCGCGTGCGAGCGCGAGGCCGACGAGGCCGCGGCCGCGCTCGACCGACACTGCCGCCTCGACCTGGGTGCCGGCGCCGCGGGGGCGGAGCCGGTAGATGACGTCGAGGCCGACGGGGCCGATCGCGCTCAGCACGAGGCGCTCGGGTGTGACCTCCCGGACCTCGACGTCGAAGTCGACCGGGCAGCCGGCGAGTCGTCCGGAGATCCGTGCCGTCGCGCCGCGGCGGAGGCGCTCGGAATCGAGCCCGTCGACCTGGAAGTCGACCGGCGACCAGCGGGCGATCGAGCGGGGGTCGGTCAGGGCGTCGAGGACGGCCTCGGGCTCGGCGACGATCGTGTGGTCGGCCGTGTAGGTGGACATGGCCACGAACCTAAACCGGCGCGGCGGCGGCGTCTACCCCAGCGTTTGGGGGGTGTGGCCCGGGCGTTTTGGCAGGCCTGCCCCCCTCGGTGGGGGAGGTGACGAAGCCCTGCTGGCCGTCATGTACGGCCGGCCCTCCGAGCGGGCGTAGCATCTGACGGGCGACAGACGCGATCGAGCAAACTCGCCTCCTCGCCTGACCCACGAACAGGAGCCGTCATGCCGCGCATCGCCGTAGGAACCGAGAACGACTCCCCGATCGAGATCCACTACGAGGACCACGGCAGCGGCCAGCCGATCGTGATGATCCACGGCTACCCGCTCGACGGGAACTCGTGGGAGCGCCAGGAGCGGGTGCTGCTCCCCGCCGGCTACCGCGTCATCACCTACGACCGCCGGGGCTTCGGTCGCTCCGACCAGCCCGCCGTGGGCTACGACTACGACACGTTCGCCGGCGACCTCAACACGCTGCTCGAGCACCTGGGTCTCGAGGACATCGTCCTCGCCGGGTTCTCGATGGGCACGGGAGAGGTCACCCGCTACCTCGGCACCTACGGCTCCGGGCGCGTGCGCAAGGCGGCGATGTTCGGGGTGATCCCGCCGTTCCTGCTGAAGACGGACGACAACCCGGAAGGCGTCGACGCCGAGGTCTTCGATGGCATCAAGGCGGCGATCGTGGCCGACCGGTACGCCTACTTCAAGGACTTCCTCGACAACTTCTACAACGTCGACAAGCTCGGCGGCACGCGCATCAGCGACCAGGCGTGGCAGGCGAGCTTCAACCTCGCCGCGACCGCGTCGCCCCATGCGACGTACGCCTGCGTCGGCACCTGGCTCACCGACTTCCGCGCCGACCTGCCGAAGATCGACATCCCGACGCTGGTGGTGCACGGCACCGAGGACCGGATCCTTCCGTTCCCCAACACCGCCGCCCGGCTCTCGGGTCTCATCTCGGACGTCAAGGTCATCCCCGTCGAGGGCGGCCCGCACAACATCGGGTGGACGCACCCCGAGGAGGTCAACGACGCGCTCCTGACCTTCCTCGCGGAGTGAGCGTCGTACACCGGTCCGCGTAGAGGCGCGAGAACGGGTCCTGCGCGGCGTCGACGTGTCGGCGGGCCGGGCGACGACCCACCGGCGCGTGGCGCGGATCCGCGACGAAGGACGTCCAGCGGGACATGTGCGCTCACAGCGCGTACAGCTCGACGCGGTAGCCGTCGGGGTCGGTCACCTGCACGCGGACGAAGCGTCCGTCGTCCTGCCACTCGGCCTCGGGCACGCCGGCCTCGCGGAGCCGCTCGCGCGCGCGGCGGACCTCGTCGCCGTCGGCGACCTGGAACCCGAAGTGGTTCGTCCGCGGCAGGTCGCTCGGCACCGGGCCGCTCCTCAGCGCGAGGAGCGAGCCGTCGGGCGAGCCGAGGATCAGGAGGTGCTCGTCCTCGTGCACCCGCTCGGTGAGGGCGAAGTGGCGGCCGTAGAACGCAGCCGACCGGTCCCGATCGCTCACCGTCTGCGCGACGTGGTACAGCGGCACTTGGGGATCTTGCCAGAGCGGAACGCGTCGCGCGCCTCGAGGTCCCGTCGGACACGAAATTTCGCGACGCGACGCCGCCAGTCCGTAGCGCGCGCGGAGCACGGCGGCCACGCCGCGCGCATCGGCGCACACCGCGTC
>JAOPZQ010000269.1 GCA_025964075.1 Solirubrobacterales bacterium
GACGCGGGGAGCGTCGACGTCCACCTGCGCCTGCCGACGTATTTTTGCGCGGCGAACTTCGCCTACCTCATGGTTGCCGACGCCCTGACGGCCGTCCGGGAGCTTCCGGAGGTCAGCGACGTGACGGTGACGCTGGACGAGCACTTCGCCTCGGGCGAGATCAACGGTGCGATCGCCGCCGGCCGCGGCTTCGAGGCGGCCTTCCCGGGTGAGAGCGTCGGCGAGCTCCCGGCGCTGCGAGACCTCTTCACGCGCAAGGCCTTCACCGCACGCCAGGGCCGGGTCTGCGACGCGCTGCTGCGGGCCGGACGAACCTTGGAGGAGCTGGCCGACGTCCGGCTCGGCGCCCTCGACGGCAATCGGGACGTGGCGCGCTGCATCGCGCTGCGCGAGCGGTTGGGCATCGACGCCTCGCCGGGCTCACCGGCCTTCGTGCGGGCGGATGGGTCGGCGCTCGATGCCGAGGGCCTGTCGCGCTTCATGCGCGTCGCTCGCCTCGTCCGCCTGAGCCTCGAGGGCAACGCCGGCCTGTGCCGCTCGCTTCTCGCCACTCGCTACGGCATCCCCGATCCCGAGGAGGCAGCCCCCGCATGAGGCCGCGGAATCGACCATCCAGGAGGTAGTGCGCATGGGCAAGGTTCTCTATTTCAATCAGGATGCGCGGTTGCGGTTGTTGGCGGGCGTGAATGATCTTGCGGATGCGGTGAAGGTGACGCTTGGTCCGAAGGGTCGGAATGTGGTGTTGGAGCGGTTGGCGGGGGCGCCGACGATCACGAATGATGGGGTGTCGATCGCGCGGGAGATCGAGTTGTCGGATCCGTTCAAGAACATGGGTGCGCAGTTGGTGCGTGAGGTTGCGACTAAGACGAGCGATATGACGGGGGATGGGACGACGACGGCGACGTTGTTGGCGCAGGCGATCGTGCGGGAGGGGATTTCGACGATCGATGAGGGCGCGAATGGGATGTTGTTGCGTCGGGGGATCGAGCATGCGGTCGAGCGGGTCGTCGCGGCGTTGCGGGCGGCGGCGCGGCCGGTGGAGGGCCCGGTGGATTTGTTGCATGTCGCGACGATCGCGGCGAAGGCGGATGAGCGGTTGGGGGCGGCGGTCGCGGACGCCGTCGCGCGGGTGGGGGAGGATGGTGTCGTCACGGTCGAGGAGTCCGCGGAGGCGGGGGTCGAGGTCGTCTCGGCGGAGGGGATGGTCGTCGAGAACGGGTTCGTCTCTCCGTATATGGCGCGGGATCAGCAGCGGATGGAGACGGTCTTTGAGGATCCGTTCATCTTGATGACGACGAAGCCGATCACCGCGGTGCAGGATTTGATGCCGGTGGTGGGGGTGGTGATGCGCTCGCCGCGGCCGTTGGTGATCTTCGCGGAGAAGGTCGATGGGGCGGCGTTGGGGATGTTGATTCAGAACACGACGCATGGGACGCTCGAGGCGGTTGCGGTGCGGGCGCCGGGGTTCGGTCATCGTCGTTTGGCGCATCTTCAGGACTTGGCGGTGTTCACGGGGGGGCATGTGATCACCGATGAGACGGGGTTGGCGATCGAGAATGTCGAGGCGTCGTGGTTGGGGACGGCGCGGCGCGTCGTCGTGACCGCGGACTCGACGACGCTGATGGAGGGTGGTGGCACCGCGGAGGGGGTGGAGGCGCGCCTCGGTCAGATTCGCGGGGAGATCGCCAGGGGGACGCATGAGCGTGATGTCGAGGTCGCGCAGGAGCGTCTCGCGAAGCTCTCGAGCAGCCTCGCGGTGATCCGCGTCGGCGCCGCGACCGATGTCGAGCTTCATGACAAGCGCCGGCGGGTGGAGGGGGCGCTCGCGGCGACGCGCGCCGCCGTCGCCGAGGGCGTCGTCGCCGGCGGCGGCACCGCCCTCCTGCGGGCGGAGTCGGCGCTCGAGGACCTCGGGCTCGAGGGCGACTACGCCCTCGGTGCCGAGATCATCCGCCGCGCCTTGAGCGAGCCGCTGTACTGGATCGCGAGTAACGCCGGGTATGACGGGCGCGCCACGATCGACCAGGTCCGCGCGATGCCCGACGGAGAGGGACTGAACGCCCTGACCGGCGAGTTCGGGAACCTCTTCGAGCAGGGCGTCATCGACCCCGTCCGCGTCACGCGCCTCACCCTCGAGCACGCCGCCTCGGTCGCCGCGCTCCTACTCACCACCGAAGCAGTAGTCGCCGAGGGACTGATCGCGCAGCCAGGAGCCATCATCGCCCCGGGCTTCGGCGACCTCGCCGAAGGCCTGGCGCGACCGTCGTCGCCCGTTTAGCGGCGAAGGACCACAGGAAGAGGAGAGCGACATGGCCACCACCCCCGACATCGAAATCAGGACGGCTGCGGCGGTTCCGGAGCCAGCGCCGGTTGTGGGCGCCGCCGCAGGAGATCCGGCGATTCTCGGGCTGCCGGTCTTCGCCGCGGGCTCCGTGGCCCTCGGGCTGGCGCTGACCGGCTACGTCTCCCCGGCGGGTGTCGGCAGCGCGCTGCCGATCATCTTCATGGGAACCGGGCTCGGTCTCCTGATCGCAACCGTGTGGTCGGCGGCTCTGGGTCAGACCATGGTGGCGTGCATCTTCGGTCTCTTCGCCGGTTTCTGGCTGAGCTACACGGCGCTCGTGCTCGGGCTGAATCACGCCTGGTTCGCGATCCCCTCGCCCGACGTCAAGCACAGCGTCGCGCTGTTCCTCATCACCTGGGCAGTCGTGATGGGCTCGCTGGCGCTCGCGACGTTGCGGCTGCCGGTGGCCTACACGGCCGTCGTGGTCCTCGTCGTGGCCGCGCTCGTGCTGCTGATCTTCGGCACCATCAACGCCGACCAGACGGCCACGAAGGCGGCGGGCTGGGTCACGTTCGCCTTCGCGGCGCTCGGGATCTACCTGTTCCTGGGGACCGCGTCGCTGGCGACCGGCGGGAAGGCCTACCCGCTCGGCCCGTCGATCCTGAAGTGATGGCGGCCGCGTACGCGCACACCTGCGTTCGCGTCCGTGACATCGAGGCTTCCCTCGCGTTCTACCGCGCGCTTGGGTTCGAGGAGCGCGGGCGGCTGAACTTCGAGTCGGCCTACAACGTCTACCTCGGCCTGCCGGGTGACTCGGACGTGCTCGAGCTGACGGTGAATCGCGGCCGCGACGAGCCCTACGAGCTCGGAGATGGCTACGGCCATCTGGCGCTCACCGTCGAGGACCTCGACGCCCTGCTGGGGCGTCTCGCCGCGGCGGACATCGAACCCGAGCGGCCGCCCTACGCGCCGGGCGGCCGCACGGAGTACCGGATCTGCTTCGTGGCGTATCCGGACGGCTACCGCATCGAGCTCATCGACGGAGCCTTCCCGACGCCGAAGGACCCCCCGTCGTAGGGCATTGCCCCCCGACCCTCACGACCTATCTCCCGCGGGGAGCATGGACGGACGAACGGTGCTCCCCACTGCGTCATCGGCCCCGTCGTCGGCGGCGTGCTCCCCGCCTACGCCTGACGACTTGCTGGCGGGCCTGCGCGAGAGCGCGGCCCCGATCGACGACCCCGCGCCCGCTCCGCGGGCGTGACCTCGGAGGAACGAGATGGCAGACAACAGAGGCGTCACGTACATGGGTAAGGGCAAGGTCGAGGTCCACGACATCGACTTCCCGACCTTCGAGCTGAAGGAGGGCCCCGGGGTGCCGCCGGAGAACGTCGGGCGGCAGTGCCATCACGGCGTGATCCTGCGCATCGTCTCGACGAACATCTGCGGCAGCGACCAGCACATGGTGCGCGGGCGCACCACGGCGCCCACGGGCCTGGTTCTCGGGCACGAGATCACCGGCGAGGTCATCGAGAAGGGCCGGGACGTCGAGTTCATCCGCGAGGGCGACCTGGTCTCGGTGCCGTTCAACATCGCGTGCGGGCGGTGTCGCAACTGCAAGGAGCGCAAGACCGGCATCTGCCTGAACACGAATCCCGAGCGCCCGGGGGCCGCGTACGGGTACGTCGACATGGGCGGCTGGGTGGGCGGCCAGGCTGAGTACGTGATGGTCCCGTACGCGGACTTCAACTGCCTGAGGTTCCCCGACAAGGATCAGGCGATGGAGAAGATCCTCGACCTGACGATGCTGTCGGACATCTTCCCGACGGGGTACCACGGCTGCGTCACGGCCGGTGTGGGAACCGGCAGCACCGTTTACGTCGCCGGCGGGGGGCCGGTCGGGCTCGCTGCCGCCCACGCGGCGCAGCTGCTGGGGGCCGCGGTCGTCATCGTCGGCGACCTGATCCCCGAGCGGCTCGAGCAGGCGCGCAGCTTCGGCTGCGAGACGGTCGACGTCTCGAAGGGCGACCCCAAGGACCAGATCGCCGAGATCCTCGGCGTGCCCGAGGTCGACGCCGGCGTCGATGCCGTCGGGTTCGAGGCGCGCGGGCACGGCGAGCACGCCGGTGAGGAGATCCCGGCCACGGTGCTGAACTCGCTGATGGACCTCACCAGGGCGGGCGGCGGCCTGGGGATCCCGGGGCTCTACGTCACCGGAGACCCGGGCGCGAAGGACGAGGCCGCCCGGCAGGGTTCGCTCTCGATCCGCATCGGCCTCGGCTGGGCGAAGTCGCACACGTTCGCGACCGGCCAGACCCCGGTCATGAAGTACCACCGCGAGCTCATGGAGGCGATCCTGCACGACCGGTGCCAGATCGCCAAGGCGGTAAACGCCACCGTCGTCTCCCTCGACGAGGCACCGCAGGGCTACAGCGACTTCGATCACGGCGCGGCGCGGAAGTACGTGCTCAACCCGCACGGGCTCATCCCGCAGGCGTAAGCGCGCTAGGACTTCTCGGCCGCCGTCAGAACGGCGATCTCGCGTCGCAGCTCGTCGACCCGGTCGACGACCCATTCCAGTCGTGGGTCCTTGCCGAGCGTCCTCGAGTGTCCCATCGCGTAGGCGAACTCCATCGAGTGGAGGAGCCGGTCGCGCTCCGCGCGCAGCTCGTCGAGCCGGGCCATCAGCCTGGGGCGATTCCGGCCGCCTCCGCCAGCAGGTCCACCTGCTCGAGCCCGGGCGCACATGGGCAGAGGATGAGCTCGTCGCAGCCGGCGTCGGCGAAGGCGCCGATGTAGGCGCGGACCGTGTCCGCGTCCGTCGCCGCGCCCTCGGCGATCGCGTCGGCGATCTCGCCGAGGAACCCGTAGTAGTCGTGCAGGTACGAGTCCGCGGCGGCGGCGGCCTCGGGGCCGAGCGCGTAGTAGGCGAGCGCCAGCTTCCGCGGCTTGCCCTCGCGGCCGGCGGCGGACCACGCCGCGTCGACCGCGGCCGAGCCCTCGGGGAACTGGTCGGGAGTGCCGCCGCCCATGATCCAGCCGTCGGCGTAGCGGGCGACCCGGCGGAACGTCGCGTCCACGGCGCCGCCGAGGATCAGCTCGGGGCCGCCCGGGCGCACCGGCTCGGGGCCGATGCGGCCCGCCTCGCCGGACCAGATGCGCTTCATCTCCTGGAGGTGGTGCTCCATCGTCTCGCCGCGCTCGTGCATCGAGACGCCGCTCGCCGCGAAGTCGTCCTCGCGGCCGCCGAGGCCGAGGCCGAAGGTAAGCCGGCCGCCGGAGAGGCGATCGACGGAAGCCGCCTGCTTGGCGAGCAGAGCCGCGTTGGGGCGCAGCGGCGCGAGCAGCACGATGGTGGCGAGGCGGATGCGGCTGGTCACCGCCGCCGCGGCGGCGAGCGCGATCAGCGGCTCGTAGTTGGGGTAGACGATGCGGTCGATGGTGCCGAGGCTGCTGAACCCGGCCCCGTCGGCGCGTCGCGCCCACTCGACGACGACGTCTCCTTCGACGCCCGGGATCGTCGTCGGAAGTCCGATGCCTACGTCCATGATCTGCTCCTCTTCATGTGTGGCAATGAAAGACTTGACCCCCAATGGTAGCGATCGGCCATACGAGCTGGACGGATCGGCCACACGAGCTGTAGGCTATCGGCCATACCATGGACTCGTTGCGACGACTCGCCGCCGAGCTGTCCGTGCCGGAGCGGACGCTCAGGCGCGCGGCCGTCGAGGGCCTCATCCACGGCGAGCGGGTCAGCCCCCGGCGCTTCCGGACGTCGCCGCGCGAGGAGGCCTACCTCCGTGCGCACTGGCCGCTGCTCCGCGACCTCCGCGGTGCGCTGCGGACCGAGCCGAACGTGCGGCTCGCGGCGCTGTTCGGGTCCGCGGCGATCGGGACGGAAGCCGGCGCCTCCGAGATCGACATCCTCGTGCTCCTCGGCGAGCCCGGCCGCGATCGCGTCGCCGCGCTCGCCGGCCGTCTCACTCGCCGGATCGGCCGAGAGGTGCGCCCGGTGCGGTTGAGCGACGCCGAGCGCTCGCCGACCCTGTTCGCCTACGTGCTCGAGCACGGCCGCGTGCTCGTCGATCGTGAGCGGGCGTGGCCGAAGCTGCGCGCCGCCGCCGGCGCGCGACCCGCCGCGTCCCCGCTCTGACCGCCGACGACGCCGAAAGACCGGAAAACCGCTTCGCTTATTACCAGCTTGTTGCTGATCGCTTGACAGCGGTGGCGCCGTTCGCATAGGTTCGCCGCCGAACGGGCGGGGCGCCGCAGTGGGATGTGGCACGGACTTCGCGGGTTCAGTGCCGGACGAGGAGATTCCGGCAGTCGCAGTGGCAGCGGGGTTAGTGCACACACGGATTCGACATCCTCGGCGCACGCATGCGCACGGTCGGCCCAGGGGGGGCGGGCTCATGGGCATGACGCGCGGGCGTACCGGCAAGGGCATCGCCCTGTCGCTGGTCTTCGCCCTCGTCACCCTGTACGTCGCGCCGATCGGCGAGGCGCTCGCCGCGAGCCGCAGCTCCAAGAGCGCGCTGTCCGCGATCGCGGCCCCGCACTTCACCTTCCCGAAGTTCTCCGCGCACGCCCCCCGGAAGGCCGCCCGGCATCGGAGCCGGACGCCGCTCTCGGGGCGCGCGAACCCCGTTGCCACGCGCGGGACGGCGGTGTCGCGGCGCCTGGTCGTCCTTCGCCGGGCCGCCAGCGCGCGCCCGGTCGTCGGTCAGGCGCCGGCGCCGGTCGTCAAGTACTCCTACACCACGGTGAGCGCGTCGCCCGCACCGAGCCGCTCGGCGCCCGGGACCAACCCGAACGTGCCGGTCACGCAGAACGTGATCGGCTCGGCGCCGCCGACGGTGTCGGGGGCGACGGGCACCTCCAGCGGGGCGACGGGCAGCACGTCGGCCGCGCCGAGCGACGGCCTTCCGCCCACGATCTCCCAGACGACCTCCGGCGCGTCGTCGGTCGTCTCAGGGGCCACGTCGACTCCGGGGCCCGCCGCGCCCGCGGCCCAGGCCCCCGCCGCGCCCGG
>JAOPZQ010000284.1 GCA_025964075.1 Solirubrobacterales bacterium
CCCGGCCCTCGGGCTCCCGCCTGCCGCCGCTGCAGATCAAGCTCCCCGCCGGTCCGCCGGCGCCCCGCCGCTACGCGCCGGTCGGGGGCGCGTCGGTGACGCCCGAGGGCAACCCGCGGCCCGTGCACGCGACCCACCAGGACACCGCCCTGCCCGTCCGCCCGGTGGGTCCGCTCGAGCGCGGCGCGCTGAAGCTCCTCGGCCTGGGCCGCCACGACGTCGTCGCGCGCCGCCTCCGCGTCGGCGCGCACCTCGTCGCCGGCACGATCCTCGGCGTGGTCGGGACGGCGGGCCGCATCGGCTTCGCGGTCCGGCCCGCGGGCCGCGGCGCACCCCGCGTCGACCCGAAGCCGATCCTCGACGGCTGGCGGTTGCTCGAGGCGACCGCGACCGACCGCGCGGCCGGTCGCGACCCGCTCCTCGCGATCGCGCCCTCGGGTGGCGCGCTCCTCGGGGTGGGTCGCGCCGCGCTCGGCCGGCGCGTCCTCGCCGACCCCCGCATCCAGATCTACGCCTGCGGTCGCCACGACATCGCCCAGGGCCTGATCGACCCTCGCGTCCTCGCGACGCTCGAGTTCCTCGCCGGGAACGGCCTCGACCCGACCGTCACCAGCCTCCACTGCGGACACTCGCGGCTCACGGCGTCGGGGAACGTCTCCGAGCACTCGACCGGCGACGCGGTCGACCTCGCCGCGATCAACGGGACCCCCATCCTCGGGCACCAGGGCGCGGGCTCGATCGCCGACCTGACGATCCGGCGCCTGCTCACGCTGAGCGGCGCGATGAAGCCCCACCAGATCATCAGCCTCATGACCTTCCCCGGGGCGGACAACGCGCTCGCGCTCCCCGACCACTACGACCACATCCACATCGGGTTCACGCCCCAGGGCACGCCGAACGGCGTCCCCACCGGCGAGGACGTGCTGGCGCCGGCGACCTGGACCCACCTCATCGACCAGCTCGCCCGGCTCCCGAACCCGCCGGTGCGCCTGCATCCGTCGCGCTACTCGGTGACCGTGCCGCGTGACTGACGATCTTTCACGGGACGTTCACCGCAAGGATGCCGCCGGCCCCCTAGGGTCGCGCGGCATGCTGCGCGGAGCGGGACCCACGGCAGCGCCGCTCGCCCGACGGCCGTCGCCGACCCTGCGGGTGGCGAACCTGAAGATCCGCCCTGAGGAGTTCGAGGTGCTGGCCGACGACCGCCGCGTCGGTCTCACGCTCCGCGAGTTCCAGGTCTTCCTCGCCCTCGCCGAGCGCTACGACCGCGTCGTCCCGCGGCCGGAGCTCTACGCGCACGTCTGGGGCGGTCCGATGACCAAGCGCGATCGCTCGGTCGACGTCTTCGTCCGCAAGGTCCGCCGCAAGCTCGCCGCCTCGGCGCCCGACTGGACCTACATCCACACGCACTTCGGCATCGGCTACCGGTTCACGCCGGAACGCCCGTAGCTCGTCGAGGCACAGGTACGACGAGTACGTCAGCGCCCGGCGATGCTCCGGCTTGCTCACACCTCGACGCCGGGCAGGCCGTCGATGCTCAGCTCGTTCTTCTCGCGCTGATACTCGATCAGCGCCTCGGGGCCGGCCACGCGCAGCCGCTTCGCCGCCCAGGCGTCGAAGTGCGGCCGCTGGCCCTCGTAGGCCATCAAGGGCACGCCGTAGCCGCACGAGTCGGCCACCCGCTCGACATCGACGACGACCACCGAGCGACGCGCCTCGGGGCTCGCGGGCCCCTCGAAGCCCCCGCGCTCGACGAGCTCGGCGAACCGCGGATCGGCGGCGAGGACGACCTCGCCGCGACCGTGCAGGCGGACGATGCGCGGCGGCCCGGAGAACGCGCACAGCATCACCACGATCCGGCCGTTGTCGCGCAGGTGGGCGATCGTCTCGGCGCCGCTCCCGACGCTGTCGACGTAGGCGACCCGCAGGGGACCGAGGACGCGGAGCGCGCCGATCGGGCCCTTGGGCGAGACGTTCACGTGGCCGCCCTCGCCGCTCGGGGCGGTGGCCACGAAGAACATGGCCTGCTGGGCGATCCAGCCCCGCAGATGGTCGTCGATCTCGTCGAAGATCTTGCCCATCCCTCGAGGTTAACGGTTGGTGACACCGCGACGACGGGGGACAAGTACGGTTCCCGCCGATGTCGCCGCGCCGCCTGCTGGTCGTCGCCGTGCTTCCGCTCGCGGCGGGCGCCGCGGCGCTGGGCGCGACGGTCGCCGCGCCGCCCGGGCGGATCGGCCCGAAGCTCCACCTGACCGGCAACGGACGCCTGCTGCGCCCGGCGGGCAAGCTCGTCACGCTCGGTCACTTCCCGACCGGCGGCGCGGTCACGCCGGACGGTCGCTTCTACTGGACGGTCTCGACCGGCCGCGCGCTGAACGACATCCGCCTCGTCTCGGTGCGCCGGCGTCGGGTCTTCCAGACGCTACCGCTGCCTGGCGCCTCGGGCGGGATCGCGATCGATCCCTCGAGGCCCCGCGTCTACGTGTCGGGGCTGGCCGACTCGACGAACAAGGACGAGCAGCGTCCGGGGCTGCCGGGGCGCAAGGGCGACGTGATCCACGTCTTCTCCTACGACGCGCGCAGCGGGCGCGCGCAGGAGGTCGAGACGATCCCGGTCCCGCCGCCCGCGTCGGCGCCGTCGCCGCAGAACTTCCCGCCGACGAGCTCGACGCCGAAGACCTCCTGGCCCGACCGCCTCGCGGTGTCCCCCGACGGCTCGACGCTCCTCGTCCCGCTGAACCTCGCCGACGCGGCGGCCGTCGTCGACGTCTCCAGCAAGCGCGTCCGTTACGTCAAGACCGGCGGTTACCCGTACGGCGCGGCGATCCTGCCGGGCGGCAAGACCGGCCTCGTCTCGAACGAGACGCCGGGCACCGTGTCGGTGATCGACCTCGCCAACGCGCGGAAGGTGGGGGACATCCAGGTGGGCGCGCACCTGTCGCACCCGGAGGCGATCGCGGTCGATCCGAAGGCGGCGCGTGCGTACGTGGCGCTCGCCAACTCCGACCAGGTCGTCGTCATCGACACCGGTTCGATGAAGGTCGAGCGCACGCTGACGGTCGAGCGGCCCGAGGGGAAGGGCGTCTCGCCGGTCGCGCTGACGGTCACGCCGGACGGCCGGCGCCTGCTCGTCGCCGAGGCCGCCGCGGATGAGCTCGCGGTGTTCAGCCTGCCCGGCGCGGATCGGAAGATCCCGGCGTGGACGCTCGTCGGCCGCATTCCGACCGCCGCGTATCCCGCCGACGTCCAGGTGACGCGGGCGTCGCCGCGCCGGCCGGCCCAGGTGCTCTACGCGGCTGGCAAGGGGTTCGGAGCCGGGCCCAACACGGGCGGCCCGACCCCGTATACGACGGGGGACAACAACCTGCTCCAGCATCCGGGGACCGCGGTGCTCAGCGCCGGCAAGGCCGGCATCGCCCGGTTCCCGACGGCGAAGCAGCTCGCGGCCTACACCCGCACGGCCGACGCGCAGGTGCGGCCCGCCAATGCCGAGGCCGCGCCCGCGGACACGCCGCTGCGCGCCGGCGGACCGATCAAGCACGTCTTCTTCATCGTGCGCGAGAACCGCACCTACGACCAGGTCCTCGGCGACGATCCTCGTGGCGACGGCGCCCCCGGACTGACCCTTTTCGGGCAGAACGTGACACCGAACTTCCACGCCCTCGTCAACCGCTTCCCCCTCGTCGACCACGTCTACGCGAACTCCGAGGCGTCGATCGACGGCCATTTCTGGACGAGCGCCGGCGCGGTCTCCGACTACGTCCACAAGAACTGGCAGCAGAACTACGCCGGCCGCGGGCGCCCCTACGACTTCGGCGTCTACACGGCGAGCTGGCCCGGCACCGGCTTCCTCTTCGACCAGGCCGAGCGCCAGCACATCAGCTACTTCAACTACGGCGAGGCGATCGCGGGCGTCATCCCGATCTTCCCCGACAAGGACCGCTCCACGGCCGACACGCGCCTCGAGAGCGCGAAGTTCCTGCACTCGGACGTGGGCCTCCCCGCCGGCTGCTACCCCAACGACGCCTACATCGGCAAGAACGCGATCACGGGCCGGGACGTCTACGACTCCTCGGTGCCGGCCGGAGCCGCGCCCGTGTCCGAGTCGCGCTTCGACTGCTTCCGCCTGCGCCTCATGGCGCAGCAGCTCACGGGCTCCGTGCCGGCCTTCAACTACATGGTCCTCTCCAACGATCACACCGAGGGCACGACGCCCGGCCGCCGCACGCCGCGCGCCATGGTCGCCGAGAACGACTACGCGCTCGGTCAGATCGTCGACCTCATCTCGCACTCGTCGATCTGGTCCTCGAGCGCGATCTTCGTCGTGGAGGACGACTCGCAGGACGGCGCCGACCACGTCGACGCGCACCGGATGCCCGCCGCCGTGTTCAGTCCGTACGCCAAGCGCGGCGCCGTGATCCACACGCGCTACGACATGCTCTCGTTCATCCGCTCGATGGAGCTGATCGTGGGCATGAAGCCGCTGAGCTTCGCCGACGCCGTCGCGACGCCGATGTACGACGCGTTCACGGGCACGCCCGGCAACGCCGAGCCGTTCACCGCGGTGCCGGCAAGCTGGAACCTCGAGGAGAAGAACGCGCCGAACGCGGCCGCCGCCCGGCTCTCCCAGCGCTATCACCTCCAGTCGCCCGACCGGATCCCACAGGACGTCCTCGACAAGATCCTCTGGCAGTCCGTGCACGGGCCACACGCGGCGCCGCCGCCGCCGGGCCCGAACGCGCAGGCGGACGGCTAGCGTCGTGCCCCGAATCTGCGGTTCACGACACTAGATCCACCATCGGCGGACTGGACCAATGGGGGTCGCCCCACCGCCGCCGCGGTGTTGGAGTAGTCCCGTGGCGCGATCCGACCGGGTCGCGCCGGACGGAACCGTCACGACCGGCGGCCTGGCCATTCGCATCTACCGGCAGGGAGAAGGCACGATCATCCGCGACGCGGGGTCGGTCCGGCACGCTCGCTTCGATCCCGCTATATCCGACAGATCGGTTGTAACCGAGCTGTGAACGACCGCCCCCCAGGATTTGGGCCATCGCGGCCCCCCTTTAGACTTCCGGAGGACATGACGACAACATCGCTTTCCGGCCCCGTGCGCGCGACCACCGACGAGCCGCGTCCCTCCGGGCAGGGTCCCACTCCCATCCGCCTCGCCGTGGTCGACGGCGACAGCGCGTTCCTCCACGTCCTTGCCAAGCGCCTGCACGCACTCGGCTGGGAGCACCGGGTCTTCCCGGGCGGCGTGCCGGTCGAGGAGCTCGTCGCCCTGCGCGTCGGCGCGGTCGTGCTCGACCTCGGCGTGCTCGGGCCGCACGGCTGGAGCTACCTCGAGCAGCTCGCCCACGAGCTGCCGAACCTGCCGGTGCTGGTGTGCGCCGGTCCGTCGACCGTGGCCCAGCGCGTTCGCGGCCTGCGGCTCGGCGCCGACGACTGGCTGAACAAGCCTTGTCACCCCGAGGAGCTCATCGCCCGGGTCGAGGCCGTCGTGCGCCGCCGCCGGCGCGCCGAGGCCCCCGCGCAGCAGCCCGCGATCGGCGTCGGCGAGGTCACGATCCGCCCCGACCAGTTCCAGGCCTTCGTCGACGAGCGGAGCATCGACCTCACCCGCCGCGAGTTCGAGTTGATCCACCTCCTGGCCGACGCGCGGGGGCGCGTGCTCCAGCGCGAGGAGATCTACCAGCGCGTGTGGGGCTACGCCATGGCCCACGGCGACCGCTCGGTCGACGTGTTCGTCCGCAAGCTGCGTCAGAAGCTGGAGAAGGCCTCGCCGGAGTGGCGCTACATCCACACCCACTTCGGGATCGGCTACCGGTTCGCCCCCGAGCCGGTCGAGGCCGGCGAGTCCCCGGTGCTCGAGTCGATGGCGGTCGACGCGGCGGAGCCTGGCGCTTCGCCCTCGGAGGTCACCACAGGGCAGGTTCCGTCGGCGCCGGCCCACGAGGTCGTGGTGTGATGCGCATTCCCGCCGGCGCGCGCAACGTCCTCATCATCGCGGTGCTCGCCGTCGCGGTCGCGTTCGTTCCCGGCGGCGGCCCGACGAGCCAGACGATCGTCCAGATCCTCTCGTTTGGGTTCCTCACGGCCATCAGCATCTGGGGCTTCCGCCTCTACCGCGAGCACCGGGTCGACCTCTATGCCCTCGGCGACCGGAACCGCGCGATCCTCTACGGCTCGGGCGGCATCGCGCTCCTGACCGTGAGCGGCACGCCCCGCCTCTGGAACACCGGCCCCGGCGCGATCGCCTGGTTCGCGCTGATCGGCGTCGCGTCGTTCGGCGTGTTCACGGTGTTCCGGGCCTGGCGCTCCTACTGAGCTCCCCCCGTTGACCCGCCCGCGGTCGTGCCTCGCCGCGCGGCCCGCGCTCACCTCGCGTCCCGGCCCCGCCCGCCTCGTCGCCCGGCCGTGAAGCACTAGCGTAGGGCCGCTGATGGGTCCCCTTCTCGTCCTACACAACCGGTACCGGACGACGGGTGGCGAGGAACGGGCCGTCGACGATCTGCTCTGGCTCGCCCGCGAGCACCTCGGTTTGGAGGCCGAGCTCCTCGCGCGCGATTCCGCTGCGCTCGGCCGCTCGCGGGCCGCTGTCGCGCTGCTCCGGGGCGGCCTCGACGCGGACGACGTCGCCGCCGCGGTGCGCAGGACGGGTGCGCGGATCGTGCACGCGCACAACGTGCATCCCTCGTTCGGCTGGCGTGCCCTCGCGGCCGCCCGCGAGGCCGGGGCGCGCGTCGTCCTCCACCTGCACAACTACCGCCTCGTGTGTGCCGTCGGGACGTGCTTCACACGGGGAGAGGACTGCACCCGCTGCCACGGCCGGAACACGCTGCCTGGAGTGCGGATCGCGTGCCGGGGGGACCGGGTCGAGGCGGCCGTATACGGCGCCGGGCTGGCGGTGTGGCAGCGCCGGCTGGCTGACTGCGTCGATGCGTTCGTGATGCCGGGCCGCGCCGGGATCGAACGGCTGCGCGCGCTCGGCGCGCCGGTGGGCGAGGACGTCGCGGTGGTCGGTCCGGTGTGCCGATCGTTCGCCGCGCGATCGCGCGCCGGCGACGGCGGCTACGCGCTCGTCGCGGGCCGTCTCGCCGTGGAGAAGGGCGTCGAGGACGCGCTGGCCGCGTGTGCGCGGGCGGGCGTCGAGGTCGTCGTCGCCGGCGACGGGCCCGAGGCGGCGCGCCTGCACGCGCTCGCCGGCGCGTCGGTCCGCTTCACGGGCCGCGTCGACGCGGGGCGTCTTGCCGAACTGCGCGCCGGCGCCGGGGTCGCGGTGCTCGCGTCCCGGTGCGCCGAGGTCATGCCCCTGGCCGCGGTCGAGGCAATGGCGGACGGCCTGCCCGTAACGGCGACGCGGCTCGGCGGGACGACCGAGATCCTGCCCGCCGAGGACCTCGCCGCACCCGGTGACATCGAGGGCCTCGCCCGCGTCATCGCCGCGCGCTTCCGCGACGCCGAGGCCGGTGAGCACGCGCTGGCGCGCGCACGCGAGCGCTTCGCGCCGGAGCGCGTCGCGGCCGAGCTTCGGGCCGTGTACGAGCGGCTGGGGTAGCGGCGGTCTGCGAGCGGCCGAGCGTCGCGCCGCGTACGAGTGGCGGGGGGAGCGGCGGTGTACGAGCGGCCGAGCCGCGCCGTGTAGGAGTGGCTCGGGGAGCGGGCGGAAGCCCCCGCCAGCGTGCGTCGCGCTAGTTCCCGAGCCCGCCGAGCTCGGGGTGTGGGTTGAGCACAGCCCACGCGTCCACCGCCGCGCCTTGCGAGCGGACCTCGGTCCCCGGCGGCGCCTCGGCGCGGATGCGCTCGGCGAGCGTCTTGGCGTCGTCCTCCGTCGCGGCCCCGACGCGCACCGTGCGCCACCACCGGCGCACGGGCAGCCCCTCGGCGAGGAGCCGCTCTTCGAGCTCGACCGCGGCACGCCGGCTCGGCAGCTCGGCATCGACCTCCCAATCCGCGCCGCCCCGGCCCTGCGACTCCGCCGCCTCGTCGACCAAGCGGCGCTCGTGCTCGACCTCGACCTCCTCGGGCGTGCTCGGCAGCGGCACGGTCGCGTCCTCCCAGCGCTCCTCCTCGGGATGCCAGCGCTCGACCGCGATCCGGCGGGGCTCGAGCCCGCGGTCGCGGAGCGCGGCCTCGATCGCCTCGCGGGTGCCGTCGACGGCCTCCCGCGTGTCGCCGTACGCATGCAGGGTCTTACGGTCGTAGCTCAGGGCGACCCGCTGACCGTGCGTGGCGCGGGCGACCTCGTCCTCGTGCAGACGCTCGACGACGTCATTCCACCGGCCGCCCTCGGGCAGCTCGATCGTCACTCGCCAGTCGTCGCTCACGCGGCTCCTCCTAGGTCGCTGGTACCCATGGGCTCGCCCGCGCTCATGGCGACGGACCGCTCATGAGCGGTACGCGCTCATCACCTGAGAGCCTAGTGTCCCGATTCGCGACACTCGGCGTCGGCGTCGGCGTCGGCGAGGCGCGCCTCGTGGTCGAGCAGCCAGCGCTTGCGCTCGAGGCCGCCGCCGTAGCCGGTGAGGCTCCCGTCCGCCCCGATCAGCCGGTGGCACGGCACGAGGATCGGCAGCGGGTTGCGCCCGTTCGCCAGCCCGACCGCCCGCGCCGCCCGCGGCCGTCCGAGCTCCGCGGCGACGTCGCCATACGTGCGCGTTTCGCCGAACGGGATCGCGCACACCGCTCGCCACACCTGCACGAAGAACGGCGGGCCGTCGAGCGCGAGCGGCAGCTCGAACGTCCGCAACTCTCCGGCGAAGTACGCGCCGAGCTGTCTGTGCGCAGCGATGAGCGGCCCGGCGCCGTCCGCGACGGTCGCCTGGGCCGTGTCTTCCGGCAGCTCGCCGAGGCCGAGCGAATTATCGACGTCGTGGTCTCCCGCGCTGGGCGGCAGGAGGACCTCGTGGACATGCGCGTCGTCTCCACTGAGCACGAGCGGTCCGATCGGGCTCCGTACGCGGACGCGCGTGAGCGGCGGCGTGAAGGGCGGCATGGACGACCAACGATGGCATGCGCCCGAGCGTGACATCGGGTCGGACCGGCGTCTTGGAACGTCACACCATTGGCACGTGTTTGTCGCAATATTGTGACACGTGCCCACTGGAGGCGTCACACATCTCCTGCGACCGTGCGTTCATGTCCCGAATCCGCGCCCAGCACGGTCAGGCCAGCGTCGAGCTGGTCGCCCTCCTGCCGTTGATCGCGGTGC
>JAOPZQ010000310.1 GCA_025964075.1 Solirubrobacterales bacterium
AGGCGGCGAAGCGGTCCGGCACGGACGTCAGATCGAGGACGTCGCGCGTGTAGCCCAGGGCTTGCTGGCCGTTCAGGTCGAGGATCGCGGCCAGGCGGCCGACTCGGTGGTGGGCGGCGAACATCACCGCATCCCACACGGACCCCTCGTTGAGATCGGCAACGCTGATGAGGACGAACGTCCGCCGCCGCGAGCCGTGCATGCGGGCGGCAAGCGCCGCCCCGACGCCGAGCGAGAGCCCGTGCCCGAGCGAGCCGGTGGAGAAGTCGATGCCGTTCAGTCGGTGCTCGGGGTGCGCCCCGAGCGCCGTGCCATCCGAGCAGTACGAGAGCAGATCCTCCTCGGCGAGCCGGCCGCAGCCGTGGAGCGCCGCGTAGACCGCGAGCGCGGCGTGTCCCTTGGAGAGGATGAAGCGGTCGCGATCCGGGTCGTCCGATGTCCCGCGCAGCACGTCCCCGTAGAGCACGGCGAGGATGTCCGCGATCGACAGCGCCGACCCGATGTGCCCCACGTGCGCACGCTTGGACTGCTCGATGATGGTCCGGCGGATGCGGTGCGCTAGCTCGTCCGAGGATGTCGTCATAAGGTCGTGTCGCCCCGCGCTGTCCTGGGTCCCGGGTCCCGCGTCGCGTGAGGGTACCAACGGCCCTCAGCGGCCGGAGCGGCCACGGCTGGGGGCCGCGTGCGGCGATCCGGGTCGGGCGCTCACGCCACCGTGCAGCGCAGCGGCCGCTCGTAGGAGAGCTGCTCGTACTCGGCCGGCCCCTCCGTCGGCCACAGTCGCAGCATCGCCCGCGCAGCGCCGCTCCTCGGCCACGCGCCCAGCCGCTCGACCCCGAAGCCGGAGGACCCGCACCACTCCTCGAGGGCGACCGTCGTGGGGGCGAACCAGTTAGAGGGGTCGTCCGAGAGCTCGTCGCGGCGGTAGAAGCGGGACAGCGACCGGTCGCGCTGGCGGCGGGGCAGCTCGCCGTCGCAGACCGCGGTCTCCAGCGACGCCTCGCCCCGCGTGACCGCGCGCAGGTTGTCCAGCGCGAGCAGCGGGTGGCGCAGGTGGTAGAGGACGCCCCAGAAGATCACCAGGTCGAAGGGCTCCGCGAAGCGGTCGGCGAGCTCGTAGACCGAGGTCTGGACGTACTCGACACTCGAGCCGAGGAACTCGGTGAGCGCGCGCACGCCGAACCAGTCGGGGTCGAAGATGTCGACGGCGACGACTCGCTCCGCGCCGCGGCGCTCGAGCTCGAACGCCGTGCCGGCGTTCGTCGTGCCGACGTCGAGCACGGTCCGGCCCGACAGGTCGTCGGGCAGGCCGGCGGCGCGGCACAGCCACGGGATGTCGCTGACGCCCGGCGTCCAGACGCCGGCGGCGAGCTCGTAGCGCTGGTGCCAGACGAACTCGGCCTGCTCGATGAACGCCGCGGCTGCTTCGGCGGTCGGTGCCACGGTGCCGCGAGCCTAGCCGAGACGCCATCATGTGGGCCCCCGTGCGTACCGTCCGCCGCCTCCCCACCACCCTGACGCCGCAGCAGTACCGGCTGTTCGCGCTCGTCTCGCTCGGCCTGCTCGCGACGATCGTCCTCACCGGCGCGGCCGTGCGGCTGACCGGCTCCGGGCTCGGCTGCCCGGACTGGCCCAAGTGCTACGGCCGGACGGTCGCGCCGCTGCAGTCCCACGCGCTGATCGAGTACGCGAACCGGCTGTTCACGGGGCTCGTCGGGTTCGCGGTCATCGCGGCAAGCGTGCTCGCGTTCCGCCGCCGGCCCTACCGCTGGCACCTGGCGCTCTTCGGCGGGCTGCTGCCGATCGGCGTCGTCTGCCAGGCGATCCTCGGCGGGCTCGTCGTCCGCTACCACCTGGCGCCGGGCCTCGTGATGAGCCACTACATCCTCTCGATGCTGCTCCTCGACGCGGCCTTCGCGCTCGCGTGGTGCTCGAGCTACGAGCCCGACGAGCGTCCGCGGTCGCGAGATCGGCTCGGCGTGTGGGCGGTCCGGGCACTCGTGCCGCTCGGGCAGCTGACGATCGTCGCCGGCACGATCGCCACCGCCTCCGGTCCGCACGCCGGCGCCCACAAGGGCCAGCTCGTGCACCGCTTCACGTTCCGCGGGAACAGCACGCTGTCGTGGATCGTCGAGCGCCACGGCGTGCTGGCGACGATCTTCGGCCTGGCGACGATCGGCGTGTGGTTCCTGCTCCGCCGCCAGGGCGGCGAGCGCCGCGCGCTGCGGCCGATCACCGTGCTCCTCGGGCTCCTCGCGGCCCAGGGCGTGCTCGGGATCCTCCAGTACCGGCTGAAGCTGCCGAGCGAGCTCGTCTGGGTCCACGTGGCTCTGGCCACCGCCACGTGGCTGTCGGTCCTGTGGTCGGTGGGCGCCGCCGGCCGGCTCGAGCCGGCGCCGGCGCGGCGCCCGGTCGGCGTCCGGGCGCCCGCGTAGGACGCTGCCCCGCAGCGATCGTCGGGGTCGACCCTTAGACGCGGTTGAGCCGCGGGGGTAAAGTCGCCCTGCCATGAACCAACCCGCCGGCCGTACCGACGACGCGACCCTCGACATCCTCGTCGTCGACGACGAATCGGACCTGCGCGAGATGCTGACGCGCTCGTTCACCCGGGAGGGCCACCGCGTGGTGGCCGTGCCGGAGGGACGGGCGGCGATCGACCGCGCCTCGACCCAGCCGTTCGACATCGTGCTCCTCGACGTCGCCCTCGGCTCGGGGCCCGACGGCTACGAGGTGACGCGGACGCTGCGCTCCCGGCGCAACGTCGTGCCGATCATCATGCTCACCGCGCTCGACGCCGAGGCCGATGCCGTGCTCGGGCTCGAGGCGGGAGCCGACGACTACGTGACGAAGCCGTTCGGCCTCGCCGAGCTGCGCAGCCGGATCCGTGCGGTGCTCCGCCGCGCCGGCCCGCGGGCGCTGGGCCAGGAGGTCGTCCAGGTCGGGCCGATCAAGCTCGACCGCTCGCGCCGCGAGGTCATGGTCGACAGCGGCCCGGTCCAGCTCACGTTCTCCGAGTTCGAGCTGCTCGACGCGCTGATGGTCGACCCCGGCCGCCTGCTCAACCGCCAGGAGCTCCTGCGAGCGATCTGGGGTGACTCGGCCTATCGCGACCCACGCGCCATCGACGTGCACATCCGCCACCTGCGCGAGAAGCTCGAGCCCGAACCGGACAAGCCTCGCTACATCCTCACGGTCCGCGGCGCCGGCTATCGCCTGCAGGCACCGTAATAGAGGCCGCCCGGCCGCCGTGTCGAGGGACATGGGGGAGGGCCCCGACGCCGGCGCCGGGCGACTCCTCAAGGATGGTCCGCTCCGCGCAGTTCGGATGGGTGATACTTCCGTTGAGATCGTGTTAGTGGGGCCGTGATGTCGAGGCTTGGTGCCACACTCGCCTGGCTGATGAGACGGCTGGTGCCACCCATCGGCCTGCGCTCGCGGATCGTCGGCGCGCTGCTTATCACGAGCGCCGCCACGCTGGCGGTGGCCGCTCTCGCGCTCCTTTCGCCGCTGGAGCGCAAGCTCCGCAACCAGGAGCTGCAGAACCTCACCGGAACGGTGCAGGCGGCCGTCGGCACGTTCGCCGGCATGTCGCCCACCGAGATCACCGACGGCACCGCCGCCGACTTCCAGCAGGCGGTGCGCGGGCTGGCCCGGCGCGCGGGAGCGCGCGTGACCGTGATCGAAAGAGGACCGCCGGCCCGCATCATCTACTCGAGCGACTCCGACGAGGTCAGACGCGAGACGACCGACGACGCGCTCCGGGCGATCGTGACCGGCCACACCGTCAAGTCGTTCGCCCACGACCCCGATCGCGGGCTGGTGGCGCGCGTCGCGGTGCCCTTCCGGACGGATCCCGACGAGGTCGGCCACGCGCGGTTCTTCGGGGTCATCGTCGTGCGCAAGTCGGTCGGCGACGTCGCGGGCACGGTGCGGGTGGTGAAGCGCGCCTTCCTGACCGCGGCGCTCGTCGGCCTCGGGATCGCGCTGCTCCTCGGGGTCGGTCTCGCGACGGGCCTGCTCAGCCGCCTGCGCCGGCTGCGCGCCGCCGCCCTGCAGGTGGCCGAGGTCGGGCCGACGGCCGACGTCACGGTCGACCAGGGGCGCGACGAGGTCGCCGACCTCTCCCGCGCGCTCGCCACGATGCAGTCGCGGCTGCGCCAGCAGGAGGAGGTGCGCCGCGCGTTCATCTCGACCGCGTCGCACGAGCTTCGAACGCCGCTCACGTCGCTCTCGGGGATGCTCGAGCTCCTCGAGGAGGAGCTCGGCGACGACGCGCCCTCGATCGAGGAAGCACGGATGGACGTCGGGCGCGCACGCGCGCAGGCCAACCGGCTGAGCCGGCTCGCCGCCGACCTGCTCGACCTGAGTCGCCTCGACGCCGAGGTGCCGATGCGCTCCGAGCCCGTCGAGCTCGACGAGGTCGGCCGCGCCGTGATGGCCGAGTTCGAGCTGCGCTCCGACGAGCGCGCGGTGACGCTGTCGTTCGGGAGCGACGCCGCGGAGGCGCGCGCGGTCGGCGATCCCGGCGGCGTCGCGCGGATCGCCCGCATCCTCGTCGACAACGCGATGCGGGCGGCTCCGCCCGATTCGACCGTGCGGCTGAACGTGCACGGCGAGAACGGGAAGGTCCGGCTCGAGGTCGCGGACTCGGGCCCGGGAGTCGCGCCCGAGGACCGCGATCGCATCTTCGAGCGCTTCCAGCGCGGACCCGACAGCAGCAGCGAGATTGGCGGCTTCGGCCTCGGTTTGGCGATCGGCCGCGAGCTCGCCGAGCGGATGGGCGGCCAGCTCGAGCTCGCCGACTCACGCCCCGGCGCCCGGTTCGTCCTCACCCTCGACCGCGCCGACGGTTAGCCCCTCCACTCCCGCAGGCGGACCTCGCACGGCGGTCCCTCGACCGCCACCGCCGCGGCGGCGCGGGATCCGACGTCGAGGTCGGCGATCCACACGCGCGGGGCGTCCGGCGAGGCGGCCGGGCCGCCGATCCCCGTGCCGCGACACTTGAGCTCGGCCTCGTGACGGACCCACGCCCGGAGGAACTCGCGGGCGCGCTCGGTCGGCTCGAGGGCGGCGAACCGGCGCGCCTCCTCGGGGCCGAACGCCCGCTTCGCGAGCGCCGCCGCGTCCGTGCGCCGCCGGCGACCGACCTCGACGTCGACGCCCACCGCCCGGCCGAACGCGAACGCGTACAGCGCGACGTCGCCCGAGTGGGACACGTTGAAGCGCAGCTCCGACCGCGGCCCCACGAGCTTCGGCTTGCCGTGCGTCCCGGCGGCGATCCGCAGCGCCCCCGGATCGGCGTCCAGGTAGGCGCCGATCAGCGAGCGCAGGATGCCGCGGGCGCGCGCCCAGCGCTCGGCGTCCCGCGCCCGGACCATGCGCCCGGCGCGTTCGGCCTCCTTCGGGGAGAGCAGCGTCGCGAGGGCATCGTCCGCGGCAGCGAGGTCGGCGCGCCACACATCGACAACCCCATCGTCCATCGCCGCAAGCTAACAGCCGCCATCATGGCGGCCATGGACGAAGCCGAGCTCCAGGCCATGCTGGCCACCGACGAGCGCCACTGGTGGTACCGGGGGCGTCGCCGGATCATCCGCGCGGTGCTCGACGAGATGCCGCTCCCGCCGGGCGCGCGGAGCCTCGACGCCGGGTGCGGCTCGGGCCGCATGCTCGACGAGCTCGCGGACTACGGGGGCGTGAGCGGCATCGACGTCAGCGACGCCGCGGCCGCGGCGGCGCGGGCGCGCGGCCACCGCGACGTGCGGGTCGGACCGCTCGAGACGCTGCCCTGGGAGGACGGCACTTTCGACCTCGTGACCGCGTTCGACGTGATCGAGCACACGCCCGACGACCGCGCGACGCTGCGCGAGCTCCGCCGGGTGACGAAACCGGGGGGCCGGGCGCTGATCACCGTCCCCGCCTACCAGCGGCTGTTCTCCGCCCACGACGTCGTCAACCACCACTACCGGCGCTACGCGCGCCCGTCGCTGCTCGCCGCCGCCGAGGAGGCGGGATGGGCGGCGGGCCGCACGTCGTACTTCAACAGCGTGCTGCTCGTGCCCGCCGCCGCCGTGCGGCTGGCCCAACGCCGGCACCGGAACGAGCCGAAGGCGGGCTCCGACCTCGCGCTGACCCCGCCGCGGCTGAACGGCGTCCTCGAGCTCCCGCTGCGCGCCGAGGCCGCGTGGCTGCGCCGCGGCCGCCGCCTGCCCGCCGGTCTCTCGCTGCTGGCCGTGCTCGGCAACCCGGAGAGCGGGCCTTGAGCCGCCTCACGGTCGGGCTCGCGCTCGCCGTCCTCGCCTCGCTGGCGCTGAACGGCTCCTACCTCGTCCAGCACGGCGGCGTGGCGGACGCGGTGGAGGTGGACATCCGCCGGCCGGCGCACACGATGCGCGGCCTGCTGACGACGCCGATGTGGCTCCTCGGCGGAGTGATCGGGACGGTCGGGTTCGTCCTCCACATCTCCGCCCTGTCGCTGGCGCCCCTCGCCTACGTCCAGGCGTTCCTCGCGGGCGGCCTGGCTCTCCTCGCGCCGGCGTCCGCCATCTTCCTGGGCCACCGGCTCACCCGCGCCGAGATCGTGGGCGCGTCGCTGATGGCCGTGGCCCTCGTGTTCCTCGCCGTCGGCCTCCACGCGTCCTCGGCGGACGCGCGGTTCGGCAACGGCCATCTCGCGGCCTACCTCGGCGCCTCCGTCACGCTCGCCGCGGTGGCCGCCGTCGCGGCGCCGCGGGCCCGCCGGGCGCACGCGTTCGGGCTCGTCGCCGGCATCCTCTACGGCGCCGGGGACTGCGCGCTCAAGGCGCTGACGGGAATCGCCCGCCGCCACGACGTCGTCCACGCGATCCTGTCGCCGTGGCTCGTCGCGACGATCGTCATGGTCGGGGTGGCGTTCTTCGCCTTCCAGCGCGGCCTCCAGACGGGTCGGGCGCTGCCCGTGATCGCGCTGATGTCGGCGGCGACGAACGTCGTCTCGATCCTCGGCGGGTTCATCGTGTTCGGCGATCCGCTCGGGAAGACGGCGGGCTTTGCCACCCTGCATGTCTTCGGCTTCGTGCTCGTCGCCGTGTCCGCATGGCTGCTCGCGCCCGCCCAGGCCGCCGTGACGGTCGGCGAAAGGACCGCCGATCCCGCCACAATCTCCTGACGATGCGCCGCCTCCTGCCCCTCGCCTTCCTCGTACTCGGGCTGCTGGCTCCGGCCGGTGCCGGCGCCGCGCCGCCGTCCGGGCACGTGATCGTCGTCTTCCTGCCGAAGCCGGTCTACAAGATCTACAACCCGAACAACCCGACGGTGCTCGACCGGCTGGACGCCGAGAAGTCGCTCGCGCTCGGGCTCGTGAGCGAGACCCAGGGCGGCTACAACCAGACGCAGGCGCTGCTCGACTACACCTCCGGCGCGCGGACCTCGCAGACGACGTATCGCCCGTCGACCCCGCCGCTCCTGACCTTCGTCCCGATCGGCAAGACCGGCGTCGTCTACGGGTGGTACGCGGCTGCTCAGCGCGCCAACACGGCGCCGGCCAACATCCACCTCGGCCTGCTCGCCTCGTCGGTTCCCGGCGGCGCGGCGTACGTCAGCGTCTCCGGGCAGCCCGACCGCTCCGAGGCGGTCGTCGCGGCCGACCGCCAGGGCCTCGTCGACTACGTGTCGCTCGGGCGGCCGATCACGCTCATGCCGCGCCTGCACACGGCGCTGACGACGCACCGGCTCGTCGTCGTCGGGCTGCCCGAGCAGCAGACGGGGATCGACGTCCTGCACCAGATCATCGCCGCGCGGGCTCCGAACGACCTGATCGTCGTCACCCAGAAGCCGCCGACGGGGAAGGCGGGCCAGCTCTCGCCGATGGGGATCGCCGGACTGGGCGGCAACGGCGCGCTGACCTCGCAGACCACGCATCGCCACGGGATCGTCGCGGCGATCGATCTCCTGCCCACGGTCCTGACCCACCTCGGGCTCCCGATCCCGAACGACGTGCGCGGCCAGACGGTCACCAGCGAGGGCGTGCGCGACGCCGCGAACCTCCACGCGATCTCCAAGCGCTACTCCGTGATCGGCGCGCGCCGCTTCCCCGCGCTCGAGGCGATCATGTTCACCTGGCTCGCGGTGGTCCTCGCGCTCGGCGTCTGGCGCGACCGCGACGGCGTCCGGCGGGGCATGCGCTGGGGAGGCCTGGCGATCCTGTGGCTGCCCACGATGCTGCTCGTCACCGCGTGGCTGAACGCGGGCCGCACGCCGGAGCTCGTCATCCTCTGCGCGGGGTCGTTCGTCCTCGCGGCGCTCACCGATCGCTTCGTCCGGTGGCCACGCGCGCCCGCCGTGCCGGCGCTCGTCGGCCTGGTGGCGTACGCGGTCGACCTCGTCGAGAACTCCCAGCTCATCGTGCGCTCGCTGCTCGGCCCGAACCCGCGCTCGGGCTCGCGCTTCTACGGCATCGGCAACGAGCTCGAGATCGCGCTCACGCTGCTCCTCCTCGTCGGCGTCGCGGCGCTGCTGCCGGGGCGCAAGCGCTCGAACCGGGCGGCGCTGGTGTTCGCCGTCGCCGGGACCGTGTACGCGGCGATCATCGCCTCGGGCCGCCTCGGCGCCGACGTCGGCGGCGTGTTCACCGTGGGCGGC